>NZ_ARZA01000236.1 GCF_000387765.1 Caldisalinibacter kiritimatiensis | reverse complement strand
TAGAAATTTTACTAAATATAGTGAACAAGACATAAAAGAAGCTTATGAAGAAGCAAACAATTTAAGAATAAAATTGATATTAAAAAGAGAAGAAGAAAAATCTTTAATAAAAAAGAGAACTGAATTAGAGAAAAGATATAAAGATGCTGAAGAAATTGTCAAGAAGGCTGAAAAGCTAATGGCTCAAGTAGGGGTAGCGATGGAAGTTTTAACTGGAAATTTAGGAGGAATAATAGAGACGATAGAAGACATGAACAAAAGACAATTATTAGGGGTAAAGATAATACAAGCCCAAGAAGAGGAAAGACAAAGAGTTGCTCGTGATATACATGATGGACCTGCACAGACTATGGCTAATGTAGTTTTAAAAGCTGAGCTATGTGAGAGATTACTATCATTGGATGTAGGAAAAACTAAAGAAGAGTTAAAAAATTTAAAAAAAATTGTAAGAGAAAGTATAAAAGATGTTAGAAGAATTATTTATGATTTAAGGCCTATGTCTTTAGATGATTTAGGATTAATACCTACTGTACAAAGATATGCTCATAAGTTCACAGAAGATACAGAAATCGATGTAAATGTAATTGTTCATGGAGAAGCAAGGGAAATTGATTCAATTATTGAGATAGCAGTGTTTAGAATTGTACAAGAAGCTTTAAATAATGTAAGAAAACATTCAAAAGCTAAAAATGTAAAAGTTAAATTAGAATATGGAACTCAATATCTAAGGGCTGTTATAGAAGATAATGGAGTTGGTTTTGATTTAAGTAAAGAGCTTTCAAAAAACGATAATAAGGATACTGGTTTTGGTCTTATGGGAATGAGAGAAAGAGCAGAGCTTCTAAATGGTAATGTTAATATTAAATCTGTAATGGGACAGGGAACAAAAATTATAATAAAAATCCCATTAAATAACAAGGAGGTTACAAATGAAAACGAATAAAATAACTATTTTAATAGTAGATGACCATTCACTTTTAAGGCAGGGATTGATTCAAATTCTAGAATTAGAGAAAACTATAGAAGTTATTGGACAAGCAGGGGATGGAGAAGAAGCTATAAGGAAGGCCCAAGAACTTAGACCTGATATTATTTTGTTAGATATAAACATGCCGAAGCTAAATGGTATTGAAACATTAAGACGTCTTAAGGATATGGGAATACAATCTAAGATAATTATGCTTACCATACATGATGATAGAGAATATTTATTTGAGACCATTAACATAGGAGCAAATGGGTATGTGTTAAAGGATTCTGACGCAGATGGGCTTATTAAAGCCATAAAAACGGTTTATGGTGGTGAGTCATACATACAGCCTAATTTAGCTACACTTTTTGTTAAGGAGTCAAAGAAAGGAAAGTTTAAAAAAGATAGTAGAAAAGATTCTCTAACAAGAAGAGAGTATGAGGTATTAACTTTAATTGCTGAAGGACTAAATAATAGAGAAATAGCAGAAAGACTGTTTATAAGTGAGAAAACAGTAAAGAATCACGTATCAAATATATTCAAAAAGATAGGTGTGGCAGATAGGGTACAAGCAGCGATATATGCATATAAGAATAATATTAAGAAGATTTAATAGTATTAAATCTTCTTTCGTTATCTAACCTATATCTTTTTCTAGATATAGGTTTTGTAATGTTATTTAACTAATAATAAAAAGTATAATGTATTTAAGTATGGAATATATTAATATGGTAGTATTTAATACTTAAATATTAAATAAATTTAGTTATATTGACAAAATAAATAGTTAAATATAATATAGTTATTGTATACAAGTAAAAGATTAATTGTTGAATGGAGGGATTTTAAGTGGCTGAAAAGACAGAAGGAAAAGTACTACAAGAAAAATTAACACACAAATGGGAGTTAGTTTGGGATAAAATAGACGATAACGAAAGGGAAAATGTTTTCAACCTAGCGGAAGATTATAAGACTTTTCTAGACAAAGCAAAAACTGAAAGAGAGTCTGCTGCTGAAATAATAAGAATAGCAGAAGAAAATGGGTACATAAATATAGAAGAAGTAATAGAAAAGGGTATGGAAGTTAAGTCTGGTATGAAAATTTATGCTAACAATAGAGATAAAGCAGTAGCAATGTTTGTAATAGGTGAAGAGAGTTTAACAAAAGGTATGAATATAGTTGGTTCTCACATAGATGCACCGAGAATTGATTTAAAACAGTTCCCATTATACGAAGATAGCGATTTAGCTTTATTAAAAACACATTACTATGGTGGAATAAAAAAATATCAATGGGTATCATTACCTCTTGCATTACATGGTACAGTAATTAAGTCAAATGGAGAAAAGGTTAATATAGTAATTGGAGAAGACGAAAATGACCCTGTATTCTTTATAACAGATTTATTACCACACTTAGCTAAAGACCAAGTTGCTAAAAAATTAGCAGAAGGAATTACAGGTGAAGGATTAAATATAATCATAGGTAGCATTCCATACAATGAAGAAGATTTAAGTGAAAAAGTAAAATTAAATGTACTTAAGATGTTAAATGAGAAATATGGAATCACAGAAGAAGACTTTACAACTGCTGAATTTGAAGCTGTACCAGCAGGTAAAGCAAGAGATGTTGGTTTAGATAGAAGTTTCATTTCAGCTCATGGACATGATGATAGAGTATGTGCTTATACTTCATTAAGAGCTATGTTAGAGATTGAAAAACCAAACAGAACTGCGGTTGGATTATTTGTAGATAAAGAAGAGGTAGGAAGCCTTGGTAACACAGGAATGGAATCAAAATTCTTTGAAAATGTAGTATCAGAATTAATCGAATTAACTGAAGAAAGTTATAGTGAACTAAAAACTAAGAGAGCTATGGCTAATTCTAAAGTATTATCAGCAGATGTTATAGCGGCATTTGACCCAAATTATCCAGAGGTATTAGATAAGAGAAATTCTGCATTTATTGGAAAAGGTGTAGCTTTAGTTAAATATACAGGAGTTAAAGGTAAAGCACATAGTAATGATGCTAATGCAGAATACATTGCAGAAGTTAGAAGAATATTTAATGAAAATGAAGTTGTATGGCAAATGGGTGAACTTGGTAAAGTAGACCAAGGCGGCGGTGGAACTATCGCATATATTTTAGCTAATTATGGAATGGAAGTTGTTGACTGTGGAGTACCAGTATTAAGTATGCATGCTCCATATGAATTAGTAAGTAAAGCAGATGTTTATATGACATATAAAGCTTATAAAGCTTTTTATCAAGCGTAAAAAAATTGCGGCTAATTAGCCGCAATTTTTTATATAGAAGAACTTTTATTCTTAATAAATTCAATCATAAATTCCTTAAAGGCTTTAGTTAAAGGAGATAAATGTCTATTGTTGTGGAAAACAAAATAAAAATTCCTTGTAAAAATAAATCCTCTTATATGGTATGGTCTAATAGTCCCTTCTTCTATTTCTTTTTTTACAGCTCTTTCAGAAACTATACTTATACCTATGCCTTTTTCGACAAATCTTTTTATTGTTTCAGTATCTTCTACATAGGCTACTATATTTAATGAGTTTAAAGCTAAGTTATTTTCGTGTAAAACTTTTTCAATAAGGTGCCTTGTTCCAGAACCTTTTTCACGCAAAATAATTTTCTGATTTAATAAAAAATCTTTATCCAATGTTTCATAAGGTTCCCAAGGATAGTTATTATTATTTGGTGTAATTACCACTAAAGAATCTTCTATTAAGTTTATATATTCAAGATGTTTAGAGTTATACTTAGCTCCTACAATACCGAAGTCAGTATTTCCTTGTAATATATTATCAGTTACAGTTTTAGAATCATTATGGGAGACTGTAAACGTAACATCAGGATACTTTTTACTGAATTCTTTTAATAGATGAGGCAAAACATATTGCTTAGGAATAGAGCTTGAGCTGATTTCCAAGTGTCCTTCAATTTTACCTTTATGTACGCCTAAATCAAATTCAGCCATTTCACGCATGTTAATAATATTTACGGCATATTTATAAAGAATTTCACCAGCATCTGTCAAAGTTATCTTCTTACTTAATCTGTTTATAAGAAGAGTACCTAATTCTTTTTCTAAATTTTGAATATGACTAGTAACTGTTGGTTGTGTAAGATAAAGTTTTTCAGCAGCTCTAGAAAAACTTTTAAGTTTAGCGACTTCAACAAAAGTTTCTAGCTGTCTAAAATCCAAGGTCATCACCACTTTCAAATTTTCTATTACCATATTATTGTAAAAATTATTTTTTGTCAATTGGTGATGGATATTTGTAACAAAATAAACCCTAGGTCATTACAACCTAGGGTTCTCAACTGGTGCCGAAGGTGGGACTCGAACCCACACGGTATCGCTACCACCGGATTTTGAGTCCGGCGCGTCTGCCAATTCCACCACTTCGGCATATTCATTTTTAGTGACGAATTATATAATAACATAATCATAACAAAAATGCAACCTACGAAAATTATATGAAAATCATGGTATACAACCATAATCCTAGATAAATTGCAATTAGATACTATAAGCTTTTAGATGCTTTAAATGATATACTAATATATAAGAATATAAATAGGCAGGTGAATTTAATATATGGACCCAATAACGCATGGAGTAATTGGGCTAGGAATATCTGCATTAAGCGGACAACCTATAACTTTTGCTAATCCTATTGTAATAGGAAGTGTTATAGGGGCAATGTCTCCAGACATAGATATTATAGCTAAACATAAAGGAGATTATGCATATCTTAAGCATCATAGAGGCATATCCCATTCTATACCTGGCCTTATAACCTTAGCAGGAGCTATATCTTTATTATTAAATCTAATATTTAAAGATTATAGTTTTACCCATATTTTTATATGGACTTTTCTCGGGTGTTTATCCCACAGTGTATTTGATATGTTGAATTCATACGGAGTTAGGATACTTTTGCCCTTTAATAAAAAGAAGCTTGCAATGAATTTGCTTATGTTATATGACCCATTCATAATAATTCTTAGCTTTGGTTTAGTGGTTTTTAAAGGTGACGTTAAATTAAAGGCAATATTAGCAGCAACATCATTATTGGTATATCTATGTTTTAGACAGGCTATGAAAATAAAGGCCCGTAAGTTATTAAAGAATAAATATAGCAAATACTATAAAATTAAAAAAATAAGTGTATTACCGGGATTAATTAATCCTTTAAAATGGGATTTTATTATTGAAGCAAAA
The DNA here is from genome assembly GCF_000387765.1 of Caldisalinibacter kiritimatiensis. Classification (NCBI taxonomy): domain Bacteria; kingdom Bacillati; phylum Bacillota; class Tissierellia; order Tissierellales; family Thermohalobacteraceae; genus Caldisalinibacter; species Caldisalinibacter kiritimatiensis. The sequence goes on along the minus strand of NZ_ARZA01000236.1, from coordinate 58,313 downwards.
CATCATAGCGTAGTTGGAGAAATAAATTATTTAAATAACAAAATTAAAATAAAGAAAAAATTAAGAAAAAAATATACTGATTTAATACGTCATATTAAAAATACAAGATTAGGTCAATACTTTTTAGATTTTACCCCTATTACTCATATAAGAATTATAGAAAGAAGAGATAAAATAACTTTACATCTTATTGATTTAAGATATTTTATAAGAAATGATTTTATGCATCATGCAACTATTATTCTAAATGAAGATTTAAAAGTTATTAAGGAAATATTTCATCCCTATAATTATAACAATAAAATTTTAATAAGTAATGAAGAAGCTTCTTAAAGTCTACCTTTGGTAAACTTTTATGCTTGTCTAATAATATCAAAATTTGCATATATTAGCATCTCTCGAAATATTTATTCTATATACTTACTTTTTTCGAGGGGGCTAGAGAATGAACAGAAAATTCATTATTGTAGTATCAGCTATGCTAATAATATTTTTTTTAGGCAATAATTTAAGTTATGGTGTGAATGTAGAAAATACTAAAGAAATAATTGTTAATATACCAGAAAGAACTTTATACTTATTAGAAAGTGGTGAAATATTAAAAAGTTATCCTGTTGCAGTAGGAAAAAAGAGAACACCCACTCCTGTAGGACGATATAGAGTGCTAAATAAAATAGTAGACCCATATTATGTTAAAGGCGATATACCGGGAGGAAGTATTTATAATCCATTAGGAAGTAGGTGGCTAGGTTTTAAAATACATTATGGGATTCATGGAAACAGTGATCCTAGCTCTATAGGAAAATATATTTCTGGTGGATGCATAAGAATGCATGAAAGAGACGTTCAAGAGTTGTATGAAAAAGTACCTATATCAACACCTGTTACAGTGACATATAATCTTATGAAAGTTGAAAAAGATGTTGATAATATTAATCCGGTATTAGTAGTATATAATGATTATTATTCAAAGGAAGAAGGCTTAGATACTAAAGTTATTAACAAATTGAAAGAATTAAATATATACGAGAAAATATCTACAGAGAGAGTTAATAAGTTACTTAAGTTGTTATCTAAAGAAAAAGTTGTGTTTTCTAAGGGATGGACTTTCTTTGTTAATGGAGATTATGTTACTGATGATATTTTAATTGAAAAAGATAAATACTTTGTAAACAAGAAGAAAATTGAGAAATATTTTAATATAAAAATTTTAAGTTTAGCGTCAGAGCAAAAAGCATTATTAATGAATGAAAAGGTATTAGAAAAGAGAATACAACAAAAGCAATATATTCCTATTGAAGAAATACAGAGGGTATTAGGTGGAGTTATTAAAATAGGGAAAGAAAAGCAGATTCTAGATTATAAATTAAATTACATGAAATTAAATGATAAGCTTGTAAAAGGTGAATTTTCAAACTTAGTCGAAAATCCAATTATACCGTTGTTTCCACTTGTAAATAAGTTAGATTTGAAAATAGATTTGGTTGATAATACTCTTGAATTTAAATATGGGGATAATAGTATTGATTATGTTATGTACAATAATAATCCTTATGTGTCAGTACAGACATTATATGATAAATTAAATATAACTAATGAAGTATTTACACTAAATAATAAATTAGAGCTTTATATTGACCCAATAATTGTATTTAATAATACTATTTATAATGGTAAACTAATTGATAAAAAAATATATATACCTTATGAGTTGATAAAATGTGCTAGTTGTTTTGATATACAACAAGATGAGACTGAAGAGATATGTCAACAACAAATATGTAAAGAAGAAAAAGAAAAGGTATTAAAAGAGGTAGTAGGAGATACAGAGCAATTAAAAGCTGAAAATCAAAATGTGAAAGAAGTGTGTAAGCTTAAAGAAATTGACACTATAACTATTGCTGGAACAGAGTATGTAATATTAGATGATATTAGACAATTTATGAAAATAGAAATGAATGAATTTAATACTCAAATATATTTAAGTGAAAAGGAAATCTCTAATAAAAATTGAATATAAACATATAAGAAAAAGGAAAACTTCCTTGCTATAGGAAGTTTTCCTTTTAACAGTGGAACTTTTTTTTTATTAGTTACGTCTAAATATAGATAAAGCTAATAGAGAGAGGAGGGGACTTATAGTTGGAAGACAAAGAATATAAATTGATTAAAAAATGTAAAAAAGGTGACATAAATGCATTCCAAGAGCTTATAAAAAAGTATGACAAAACAGCATATAATATAGCTTTGAAAATGTTGAAGAATCCTGAAGATGCAATGGATATGTCGCAAGAAGCATTAATAAAGATTTATAAGTCAATCAAAACCTTCAATTATAAAGCTTCATTTTCAACATGGCTTTATAGAATAGTAGTGAATACTTGCTTGGACTTTTTAAGAAAAAAGAAAGAGAAAGTATATTCTTTGGACAATCCCATAAAAGTGGAAGATAACGAAATAAATAGAGAAGTCAAAGATGAATCTAATACCCCTGAAAACATTTTAGATAAACAGATTACAAAAGAATTAATACATCAATGCATAAATGAATTAGACGATATTTATAAAACAGTGATTATACTAAGGGATATTCAAGGTTTTTCATATGAAGAGATAGGTAATATTTTAGATTGTTCACTAGGTACTGTAAAATCAAGAATAAGTAGAGCGAGAAAAAAACTTAAAGAGCTTATACTAGCTAAGAAGGAACAAAATAATGAATTTTTCGTCTAAAAAGTAAGGAAGGAGGGATATAATGGATTGTAAAGTGTTCGAAGATAATATGTCTTTATATATAGATAATGAGTTGAATGATATTGACAAAAAAGAGTTTGAATTGCACTTAATGACATGTGAAAAATGTAGAAAAAGTTATGAAGCTATGGTTGCAATATTAAAAGAAGTTAGAAATGAAGAGCAAGTAGAATTACCTGATGGATACACTGAAAAATTAAATGAAAAACTTAAAAAGATTAACGAAAAAGAGAAGAAAAAGGTTAATTGGAAACCTTTAACAGCAATAGCAGCAAGTTTATTGGTCTTATTAGTATCTATTAGTTTTATATTTAATAATTTTATTTTTGACAAAAAAGTACAATATCAATATGATAGTGCGGTAGAAGAACCTGAATTTGATAGAAGTACTAGTATGAATGCTAAAGTTGAGGTACAGGATGACAGAAATATGACGGCTAAAATGGATTTAGATGTTGAGACTTCATCAGTTGCAGAAGATGCTAAGTTTACTGAAAGGGCAAATGAATCAGTACAGAATAAATCTTTTTCGGTTTCAAGAAGCAAGCCAGTACAAAAAATAATTAAGCAAGCCTATTTGAATATAGAAGTAGAAGATTACGATAATAAGTTTAATAGTATAGTTAATTTTGTAAAACAAAATGAGGGCTATATTGAAAATGCCAATACTACTTATAAACCTGTTAAGGACTCAAATAAAAATAAATTAAAACAAGGATATTTAAAAGTAAGAATACCAGAGAGTAATTTTGTTAAAACAATAGAGTATATTAAAAAGTTAGGAGAGGTTACAAATGAGCAAGAGTCAACAAGGAATATATCTAAGCAATATTATGATAAAGAAAATGAATTAAAAAACTTAAGGATTCAAGAAGAAAGGCTTAGAGAAATATTAAAGAAAGCAAAAAATGTAGATGAAATATTAAGGGTAGAAAATGAACTTAGGAGAATAAGAACAGAAATAGATAGTCATACAAATTTATTAAATACATGGGATGACCAAGTAAATATGTCTACTATAAATATTAATTTAATAGAAGTTAAGAAAAATGATGAAAATATAAATGCTGTTGACGACAATATATGGTTGCGAGCTAAGAAAGGATTTATTTCAACAATAAATAATATTATAAAGACAATAGAAAATGGAATTGTCTATATTATAACAATATTACCTATTCTTGCTATAGTAGCTATAACTTTAGGTATTTTATATTTAATAGTAAAAAAAGTTATGATAAAGAGATAAAAATCGGCCATTGTGGTCGATTTTTTAATATGTACTTTAAAATTAGTAATTGTTCGGTTAAAATAGTAGATATAACGTATAAAATAATTTCATAGTGTTTAGTTGTGAGAATGCTAGCAAAAAATAAATAAATAAAGAATTTTTAAATATAAACTAAGGGGTTGTTTATTTTGGATAAAAAGAAGTTAATGATACTAGACGGAAATAGTTTACTTTATAGAGCATTTTTTGCTTTACCACCTCTAACGACTAAAGATGGAGTATATACAAATGGTGTGTATGGATTTTTAACTATGTATTATAAATTAATAGAAAAATATAATCCTGATTATGTAGGAGTAGCTTTTGACCCTAAAAAACCTACATTTAGACATAAAGAGTATGAAGAGTATAAAGCAGGTAGGGCAAAAACTCCAGATGAATTATTAAGTCAATTCCCTATTTTGAAGGAAGTATTAGATAAACTTGGTGTTACTAGATTAGAGATAGATGATTATGAAGCCGATGATGTGGCGGGTACTTTAGCTAAATTTGGAGAAAAACACGACCTAGAAGTTATCATAGTGACTGGCGACAAAGATTATCTTCAATTAGCAAGTGATAATACTACAGTATTAATTACTAAAAAAGGTATAACGAACTTAGTTGAATATGATAAAGATGGGGTAATAGATAGATATCAAATAACACCAGAACAATTTGTAGATATGAAGGGGTTAATGGGAGATAAATCAGACAATATCCCTGGAGTTCCAGGAGTAGGAGAAAAAACAGCTATAAAGCTATTAAAGCAATTTGATTCTATAGAAGGTGTATATGAAAATATAAGCGAAGTAAGTGGAAAGAAATTAAAAGAAAGACTAATAGAAAACCAGCAACAAGCACTTATGAGTAAGAGATTAGCTAAAATTATAACAAATATACCATTAGATATTGAATTAGATGAGCTTAAAAAAGAAGTACCTGATAATGATGCCTTAATAAAAATGTATAAAGAATTAGAATTTAATAGCTTACTTAAAAAGGTAAAGGGTAATTCAGATACTAGTAAAAAAATAGAACAAGATGTAGAAGTGGTAGTTAATAAAGAAAAAATTGAAGATATAATAAAGCAAGTAGATAGGAAGAAAAGACTAGTATTGAAATTTTTAGTTGACGGTGAATATCCTTTAAAAGATGATATATTAGCTTTAGGTATAAAGATAGATGAGGATAAATCATATTACATAGATTTTGAGCAGTTAAATCTAGAAGAAACTTTACGCATATTTAAAGAAATAATAGAATCAAATGACATTAAGAAATCAGGTCATAATCTAAAAAAAGATATATTAGTTTTCTTAAAGCATAATATCCATATGCAAGGTATTTACTTTGACAGTATGATAGGACAATATTTAATAGCTCCATCACAAAATAAATATAGTTTAAAAAATTTAGCTTATGAATATTTAACAATAGATATTAAAAATGAAGAGGAGATATTAGGAAAAGGTAGAAAGAAAAAGGCATTTAAAGAGTTACAGCTAGAAGAAAGAGTTGAATTTCTATCTAATCAGTTAAATGTTATATATAACATAGAACAGCCAATAATAGAAAAGATAGAAGTACAGAATATGTATAAACTTTATAATGAAGTAGAAATCCCTCTTATAGAGGTATTAGCAAGTATGGAGTATGAAGGATTTAAAGTTGATGTAGATAAGCTAAATGAGCTAGGGGAAGAATTTGATAAAAAAATAGAAGGGCTTACGAAAAGTATATATGATTTAGCAGGAGAAGAATTTAATATAAACTCTCCAAAGCAGTTAGGAAAAATATTATTTGAAAAGCTCGAGCTACCAGTTATTAAGAAAACAAAAACAGGTTATTCAACTAGTGCAGAAGTTTTAGAAAAATTAAGTGGTGAACATGATATTATTGAAAAAATACTTGAATATAGACAGATAACTAAGCTTAAATCTACTTATGTAGATGGTTTAATGTCAGTAATAGATGGAAATACGGGGAAGGTACATTCAAGCTTTAATCAAACAATAACTACAACTGGAAGAATTAGTAGTACTGAACCTAATCTACAAAACATACCAATAAAAACAGAAGAGGGTAGGAAAATAAGAAAAGTATTTGTACCTCAAAGTGAAGAATATAAATTAGTTGATGCGGACTATTCTCAAATTGAACTAAGAGTATTAGCTCATATTTCTGATGATGAAAAGTTAAAAGAAGCATTTTTTACTGATGAGGATATACATACAAAGACAGCTTCAGAGGTCTTTGGCGTACCTAAAGAAGAAGTTACTAGTATTATGAGGAGTAGAGCAAAGGCTGTTAATTTTGGTATAATGTATGGTATAAGTGATTATGGTCTAAGCAGAGATTTGAAAATAAGTAGAAAGGAAGCTAAGCAGTATATTGAAAACTACTTATCTAATTACAAAAAAGTAAAAGAGTATATGAGTAATGTAATAAAGTGCGGAAAAGAGAAAGGATATGTAGAAACAATATTAAATAGAAGGAGATATTTACCTGAGCTAAAATCAAGAAATTATAATGTTAGGTCCTTTGGCGAAAGAATGGCTATGAACACGCCTATACAGGGAAGTGCAGCGGACATAATTAAAATAGCTATGGTGAATGTTTATAAAGAATTAAAAACAAGAAACATGGAGTCTAAATTAATACTTCAAGTACATGACGAATTGATAATAGAAGCTCATAAAGATGAGTTAGAAGAAGTTAAATCATTATTGAAGAGTCTTATGGAAGACGCAGTTGAGCTAAGTGTTCCTTTAAAAGCTGATATGAATACGGGGGATAGCTGGTATGATACAAAGTAAAAAACAAGTAAGGATAATAGGTATCACTGGGGGGATATCTACCGGTAAGAGTACTGTATCAAGAATATTAATTAAAGAAGGATATCCAGTAATAGATGCAGATATCATAGCTAGAGAAGTTGTAAGAGTTGGCAAAACAGCATATCGTGAGATAGTAAATTCTTTTGGTGAAAAAATATTAAATCAAGATATGACTATAAATCGTGAAAGGCTTGGAGAAATAGTATTTAATGATAAAGAGAGTAGATTATTATTAAATAAAATAGTTCACTCAAAAGTAGTAGAAGAGATAAAAAGCCAAATCGAAATGCATTCAAAAGAGTATAATATAATTTTTTTGGATATACCATTACTAATAGAAGAGATGGATAAATTAAAGGAATTTGGATTACATATAGATGAGATTTGGTTGGTTTATACAGATGAGGAAACGCAATTAGAAAGACTGATGAAAAGGGACAACTTAGATAAAGAAAGTGCTTTTAGAAGAATTAGAGCTCAGATGCCTATAGAAAAAAAGAAAAAATATGCAGATGTAGTAATAGATAATACAGGAGGAATAGAAGAACTGAAGGATAAAATAGATGCTTTGATAGTGGGTTTAAAGTAAATTGAAGTGGAGGGAACAGATGCATATTATTACTATTAAGTATAGAAGATTGTTGTTGTTCTTCTTTATAATTATTATAATATGTTTAGGTATTGTAAATTTAAAGTGGATTGGCAAAAAAATATATCCATTAAAATATAGAAAATATATTGTTAAGTATTCTAATGAATACGATATAGACCCACTATTGGTTGCATCTATAATAAGAGTTGAAAGTAAATTCGATACATATGCTCAATCACATAAAGGAGCTAGAGGATTGATGCAAATATCAAGACAAACCGGTAGATGGGGAGCTGAACAAGTAGGAATTGAAGATTATACTGATGATATGCTTTTTGAGCCTGAAATTAATATAAAATTAGGTTGTTGGTACATAAGTAAATTAAATGAGCAATTTGATAATAATTTGCCTATTGTAATAGCAGCTTATAACGGTGGAAGTGGTAATGTAACAAAATGGTTAGCGAATGAAAAATACAGTAGTGACGGAATAACATTAGATTATATTCCATTTAAAGAAACAGACCAGTATGTAGATAAGGTATTGAAAAATTATAAAATATATAAAATACTTTATAACAATGAAATGTAACAATAATAAGTTTTTATAAAAAATTAGAGAAATCTGTTATAATTAAATAGTGTTAAGTGATATTTTACAACAAATACAGACAAAAAATACAACTGAAAAAATGGAGAGGATGATAGAAATGGAAAATAATAAAGCTTTAAAAAGTCTAAAAGACGTTGAAGAATATAAAATAGATAGAGAAAAAAGAAAACTTTTTTCAGCAAATCATGATGACATTTTAAGTGGAGCGACTACTGATATATATTTCTTAAGAACATTAGATATATTAAATCATATGGGAGTTGCAGACAGAGAAGTTACTGCAGAAATATTTGCAAGAAAGAAAGGTATATTTGCAGGTATTGAGGAAGTGAAAAACATATTAAAGGATAAAAATATTGAAATGTGGGCATTAGAAGAAGGGACTGAGTTTGAACCTAAGGAAACTTTAGTTAGAATAAAAGGACCATACAAAGAGTTTGCAATATACGAGTCAGTGATATTAGGGTGTTTAGCAAGTCCTTGTGGTTGGGCTACAGCAGCAAGTGAAGTGAAAGAGGCTTGTGGAGATAAACCTTTTGTATGCTTTGGTACAAGGCATCTACACCCTTCAGTAGCTCCAGTTATGGAAAGGGCTGCAAGATTAGGCGGTGCTAGTAGTGTTAGCAATATTTTAACAGCTAAGTTATTAGGTGAAGAACCAACAGGTACATTACCACATGCTTCATTTTTAGTTGCTGGAGATACATTAGAGGTAGCTAAAGTATATAACGAAATAATGCCAGAAGATCATAAAAGAATTGTTTTAGTTGACACATTTAAAGATGAAATTGAGGAATCTTTAAGACTTGCAGAAGAGCTAGGTAGAAACTTATATGGTATTAGATTAGATACTCCAAGTGAAAGAGGAGGAGTAACTCCAGAACTAGTTAAAGAATTACGAGCGAGATTAGATTTAAATGGATATACATGGGTTAAGATTTTTGTATCAGGTGGATTAAAACCAGAAAAAATAAAAATTTTATCAGAAGTAGGAGTAGATGCATTTGGTGTGGGAAGTTACATATCAGGAGCTCCCGCAATTGATATGACTATGGATATAAAAGAAGTAGATGGTAAACCAGTTGCAAAAAGAGGAAGGATACCAGGTATTGTAGAAAATGATAAATTAGTTAAGATGTTGTAATAGTCAAGGAGGAATAAAGTTGAGATTAAAAAAGATATCTACTGTTATATTGTCTTTGCTGCTAATTATGACGTTGGTTAGTTGTACTGTTGAAGACATACAAAACAATAACGGCACAAAGAAAGAAAAAGAACAAAATGAAGTTGTAGAGTACGAGCCTAGCTATGGAGGAGAGTTGGTAGTACCTATATCTTATGTAAAGACTTTTAATCCACTAATGAACAAAGATAAGAGTTTATATTACTTTTATAAATTAATATATGAAGGATTATTTGAATTTGACCAAAATCTTAATATAAAGAACGTATTAGCAGAGAATTACAGTATAGAAGATGAAGGACAGGTTATTAATATAAAACTTAGACAAGATGTATCATGGCATGATGGAGAAAAATTTACAGCAGAAGATGTAAAGTTCACTTTAGATACTATAAAGTATGGAGCCCAAAATTCTGTTTATAGAGAAATGATGTCTAGTATATTTAAACCAGGAAAGCCTGGTGACTTAGAACATATTTTGAATGTTGAAATCATAGATGAATATAATTTAAAAATTATATTTGATAGAAGTTATAGTAATGCATTAGAGAGTCTTGTTTTACCTATATTGCCGAGACATCAGTTTGTAGAAGATGGAATAAATATAAAAGAAGCTTATGAAAGTGCTCTTGAATTAGATAATTTTAAGCCTGTAGGAACAGGCCCTTATAAATTTGAAACATATAACAAGTTAAAATCAGTTACTTTAGTAGTAAATGAAAATTGGTGGAAAGGAAAACCGTATATAAGTAGAATTATAGGTAAAGTTTTAGCAGATGATAGATTGGCTTTAACGGCTCTTAAAGCAGGAGAGATAGATTTAGCAGTATCAGTAGGTGTAGATTGGGAGAAATATGCACAAAATAATAAAGTGAAAGTTTTTGAGTATCCTACTCAAAGATACGAATTTTTAGGATTTAATTTTAGTAAGGAGATATTTACTGGTGAAAAAGGTAAAGTATTAAGAGAAGTGATTGCCTATGGAACAGATAAAGACGAGATTATAGATAAAGTATATTTAGACCATGCTATTAAGACAGATTTACCTATACCTCCTTTTTCATGGCTTGTTGATGAAAACTTAAATAAATTTGATTTCAATGTTAATAAAGCTAGAGATATATTAGAGGAAGCAGGATGGTCTGATATAGATGAAGATGGTATATATGAAGATGTAAATGGAAAAGAACTAACTTTAAACTTATTAACTAATTCTTACAATAGATTAAGAAAAGCAACAGCAGATATGATTGCTGATAATTTAACTGAGGTTGGAATTAAAGTTATCAAAGATTATGATTCTAGTAATAAAGAAAATTTAACTCAAGATATGATTAATACTCAATGGGAAAATGTACAAACCAAAATAGCTAATGGAGATTTTGATATAGTATTAACTGGGTGGAATCTATCTTATATTCCTGATTTATCTTTTGCTTTTCATTCATCTCAAATTGAATATGGAACAAATTTTATTAAATATAATAATGAGCTGATGGATAAAAAATTAATCGAAGCTTTTAAAGCACCTTCACGAAATGAGAAAAAGTCAGTATATAAAGAGATTCAATCAATTTTATTAGAAGATTTACCTTATATAAGTTTGTTTTTTCAAGAATCGGCAATTCTTGTAAATGATAAAATTCACGGAGAAATACAACCTAAGTCATTTAATATTTACTATAACATAGAAGAATGGTTTATTCCTGAAATATATCAAGAAGATAACAAAAAAGATAACAATGAAGATAAGCAATAAAGCTGCTTGACATAATAAATAAAAAGCGTTATACTATTTGGGCGACCAAAATTGCCGTGGTGGTGGAATTGGCAGACACGTAGTGTTGAGGGCGCTATGGGTTAGTCCCGTGCGGGTTCGAGTCCCGCCCACGGCACCATACATAATATTACAAATTAACTGTCCGTAAAGGGCAGTTTTTTTATTGCGTAAAAAGTGATGAAAGAATTGGTGAGTGAAATAGCATACAATAAAACATAAATAATTTACTTATAGGAGCCATTAACAAATGAATTGAAGAAGAGGAAGTTGTTTTTGTATAAAAAAATGAGTAATAACATAAACTTTATATGAAAAATAAAGTATATTAGTTTTCATTATAAACAATTAGTAAGAGTTTATATATAAGAAGTATTTAAAAATAAGCTGCTTAATCCAAGGAGGTGCTTATAATGAAAAAGGGTATGTTTTGGTTAGTTCTAGCACTAGTTTTAGTTCTTGGGCTTATGACTGTATTCATAGATAGTTCTACTGTGAAAACTATGAGAAAAAATGATAATAATCAAATACCAAAGTTAAGTGATTCATTACAAAGTATCCTTTAACTTAGTTTAATATGTAAAAGTTTTCTCACTTTAAACTAATTAATGATACTTATGTACATTAAGAAGGTGATAAAGTTCTTAGAGAAGTGGTACAGTAGATAAAAAGAAATTCACCTAGTAGACTCTTATCTTATGCAGATAGAGCTATGTATTCTGGAGCAAAACAACAAGGTAGAAACAGAATTTGTATGTATATGAACTAATTATAGAGCTTTTTAGCGACGTTTATCGTCGCTTTTGTTGTTTATATAGAAAATGGTTACAGTGATTAGTACTTCATTTTATGTTATAATTAATATATATAATAGGGTGTGATTTTATGGCTAATAAAGCAATAATACATGTAGATATGGATGCCTTTTATGCATCAATAGAACAAAGAGATAATCCAAAGTTAAGGAATAAGCCTATAGCTGTAGGAGGAAATCCTAATTCAAGAGGGGTTGTGTCTACGGCATCATATGAAGCAAGGAAATATGGAGTAAAGTCTGCAATGTCATGTAAGAAAGCGAAAATATTATGCCCTGAATTAATTATAGTACCAGTAAATAAGGAAAAATATAAGAGAGTTTCAAAGAAGCTACACAAAATTTTTAGGAAATTTAGTGACAAAATCGAACCAATTTCACTAGATGAAGCCTTTATAGATGTTACAGGTTCAAATCCTATAATAGTAGCAAAAGAAATAAAGAAAGAAATTAAGCAAAAACTAAGATTAACTGCATCTGTTGGTATATCAAATAATAAGTTTCTGGCAAAATTAGCTTCAGATATGGAAAAACCTGATGGTTTTACAGTTATTAATAAAAACGATGTAGAGAAGATTTTAGACCCTTTGCCAGTTAGAAAGCTTTGGGGTGTGGGACCAAAAACAGAAGAGCAGCTAAATAAACTAGGTATATATAAAATCAAAGATTTAAAGAATTATGATAAAAATATTTTGATTGAGAAGTTTGGTAAGAAAGGTATAGAATTGATTGAGTTTTCTAAAGGCATTGACAATAGGCCTGTAGAGTGGAGGGTTAAGAGCCAATCTATAGGAGAAGAAAATACATTTTCAAAAGATGTATCAGATATTAATATACTACGGAAAGCAGTAAATCAATATGCCTTAGATATAACAAAGAGAATAAAAAAATCTCATTATCTAATAAAAACAGTTACTGTTAAAATAAAATATGAAGATTTTACTGTTGAAACAAGAAGTTTAACACTTAAACAGCCGACAGATAAATTAACCATAATAAGGGATACTGCACATTATATCTTAGATAATAAGTTTAATATAAAGAAAAAAGTTAGGCTGTTAGGACTTACAGTATCAAATTTTGTATATCCTAACGAGCCAATTCAGTTAAGACTAGATATAGACGAATACATGAGGGGGACGATATAAAGTGAGGCGTTCAAGGCGTTCAAGAAAAAAGCTAAATAATAAAAATAAAGTTATAACGGTTTTAGCATTTTTTGTATTCGCGCCAACTGTAGCAGTAATACTTGGATTAGCATTAGTTAAGTATTTTATTTATCCTATTTTTACTAATGAGGAATTAAGTATAAATAAAGACAGGGGGCAACAAGTACAAGAGACAAATGCAAATTCAACTAATACAATAGAAAATAAAGAGGATTCTAATACAGAGACAGCAGATTCCGAAGAGCTTCAGTTAGAAAAAACACTAGTAATTAATGGAGTAAATATATTTAATGTTCAGGTTGGTAGCTTTTCCGATATAAAGAACGCAGGAAATTTGATTAAAGATATGGAAGAAAAAGGTCTTTGTGGATATATAATTAAGGCAGATACCAACTACAAAGTATTTGCAGGAAGTTTTTACAATAGAGAAGAAGCTGATGAGTATATTAAGGAAATAAAGAAGTATTATAAAGATTCGTTTATAAACTCAGCAATCATAGGTCAAAAATCTATAAAATATAAACCTGAGGATAGTGAATATATTGACCAAGTTTCAGATTTATTAGCAACGGTAACTAATGCTTATGGACAAGAATGTAGTTTATGGCCTAATGCATTATTAGAAGATGATAAAGAACTTCTTAAACAAAGCATGGTAAATAATACAGAGAGTATAGAACAAAAGATTGAGTTGGTTGAAGAAAAAGTAGTTAGTGAGCAACTAAGTGAAATTATTAACAATTTAAAAGGGACTATTCAAGTTAGAAAAGAAATTTGTTCTAAACTTGAAAATAAAGATTCTAACTTAATAAAAGAATATAAAAAGTTTAATCAGAGTTTATTTAATTATGGGGTTTCTAATTAAGTAGAAAGTAAATGAGGTGATGCTTGTGAAGTTGGTTGAAATTAAAGAGATTCTAAATGCAGAAGTTTTAGTGGGGGAGGAGTTTTTACAAAGAGAAGTAATATCAGCTTTTGGTTCCGATTTGATGAGTGATGTATTAGCGTTTGTTAACGATAGTACTGTCTTATTAACCGGATTAACTAATTTACAGGTAATAAGGACTGCTGAAATGGTAGATTTATTTGCAATAGTATTTGTAAGAGGAAAGATGCCGAGTAAAGAAATATTAAAAATGGCTAAACAAAATAATATAACAATTATGAAGACGGATGATATTTTATATACTGCTTGTGGTAAATTGTATAGCAAAGGTCTTAAAGGAGTAGAAATAATGGGTGAGGCGTATAATGAATAGTCCAAATACTTCAATAAAGTTAGAGTATGATGTAATTGAAAATGATTTTAGTAGGGCAGGAGAAGCTTCAAGTAATATAAAAAAAGTTTTAACAAAACTAGGGATTGATTCTCAGACTATTAGAAGAGTTGCTATAGTAACATATGAAGCTGAAATGAATATAGTTATTCATTCGCATGGAGGAAAAATAACAGCGATAATATCACCTGAAAAAATAAAAATAACAGCAAAAGACAAGGGACCTGGCATAGAGAATATAGAGCTAGCTATGCAACAAGGATATTCTACTGCACCCAATAGCGTTAGAGAACTAGGATTTGGGGCAGGTATGGGTTTACCTAATATGAAGAAATGGTCTGATAAATTTGAGATTAAATCAAGTCATACAGATGGCACAGAAGTTATTATGTATATTTATTTAAGTAATAAACATAAAAAGTAATGATAGTAGGTGATAAATATGAATGAATTCCACTCTGTGGTTTTAGATAAAGATAAGTGTAACGGTTGTACAAACTGTATGAGAAGATGTCCTACTGAAGCCATAAGAGTTAGAGATAAAAAAGCAGTAATTTTAAAGGAAAGATGCATAGACTGTGGTGAGTGTATAAGAGTATGTCCTTATCATGCTCAGAAAGCAGTTACAGATGATTTAGATAAGTTAAAGCAATTTAAATTTAATGTTGCAATACCTGCAATGTCCCTTTATGGTCAATTTGACATGGATATTGATATGAATAAAGTATTTAATGGTATTAAAAAGTTAGGTTTTGACTATGTATATGATGAAGGTTATGCAGCAGATATTTCTACTACGGTAATAAGAAATATAATAAAGGATAAAAATTTACCTAAGCCTGTTATTTCATCATTGTGTCCGGCAGTATTAAGGCTTATACAAGTTAGATTTCCAACATTAATTGACCATATAATTAAAATAGAATCACCGATGGAGATTGCGGCAAGAATGGCAAGAAAAGAAGTTATGGAAAAGTATGGATTCAAATCGGAGGAAATAGGTGTATTTTATATAAGTCAATGTCCAGCCAAAGTGGCAAGTATAAAAGACCCAATAGGGATAAAGCAATCTAATCTAGATGGTTCAATATCTATTAAAAAGATATATGGAGACATTGTTAGAAGTACTAAGTCTGTTGAAAAAGTAGAGAGAATTGTAAGAGCAACTCCAAAGGGAATAGATTGGGCTAGAGCTGGCGGACAAAGTAGAGCTATTGGAGTAGAAAACTACATTGCTGTAGATGGTATTGAAAATGTTATTAAAGTATTAGAAGAGATGGAATTAGGCAAGTTAGATAATATTGATTATTTTGAAGGATTGGCATGTGTTGGTGGATGTGTTGGTGGACCTTTAAATGTAGAAAATCCTTTTATTGCTAGAAATAGAATAAGAAGAATATCCCAAGGTAAAAGCAACATAGCAGAAATTGATGAAAATTATGCATTAGAATTATATGAAAAAGGACTTATAACATGGACTGAAGAGATACAACCTAAAGGAGTTATGAAACTTGATACAGATATAGGGAATGCTATTAAGAAAATTGAAAAAATTGACGAATTAATGAATACGTTACCAGGACTTGACTGTGGTTCCTGTGGTGCACCAACTTGTTATGCATTGGCTGAAGATATTGTAAGAGGCAAAGCTAAACTAGATGATTGTATAATTATATCTAAAAGGAATAAATAATTTAGGTTATATTAAGTTGGGAGGAGTTATAGTGGATATTTCAAATATAATAAAAAAATTAGATTTAGAAGTGATAGCTGGTTACGAAGGACAAGAAATTGATGTGCAAGGAGCATATATAGGTGATTTATTGAGTGTAGTAATGGCAAATGCTAAATTAAATAATATATGGATAACCATACAAACCCACTTAAATGTAGTAGCAGTGGCTAACTTAGTAGAGTTAGCTGCTGTTATTATTGCAGAAGATATGGAGATAGACAAAGATACAATAAGTAAGGCAAATCAGTTAAATATACCTCTTCTTAAATCAAAAGACACAGCGTATGAATTAGCATGTAAATTAAATGAGTTAGGTGTTTAAATGAAATTTAGCATTGATTTGCATATACATTCAGGACTATCTCCATGTGGGGACGAAGAGATGACGCCTAATAATATAGTAAATATGGCGTATATTAAGGAGCTTGACATTATTTCTGTAACTGACCATAATTCTATGGAAAATGTAAAGGCGATAATGCAATTAGCAGAGCAAAGGGATTTATTAGTTATTCCAGGCATGGAAGTAACTACCAAAGAAGAAATACATGTGTTATGTTATTTTAAGGATTTATCAGATGGATTAAGTTTTCAAAAGTTAATATACAATGGCTTACCAGATATAGAAAATCAAGAGGATATATTTGGAAAACAAATTGTTTATGATACAGAGGATAAAAGAATCGGAAAAATAAAAAAGTTTTTATTAAATAGGACTTGTTATTCAATCGAATATATATATGATTTAGTAAAACAATATAACGGAGTAATGGTTCCAGCACATATCGATAAAAAAGCTTATAGTATATTATCTGTATTAGGTTTTATACCTAAAAACCTAGAATTTAATACTTTAGAAATTACAAATAAATGTAATTTAAAGCAACTGAAAAAGCTTGTAGATTTAAAAAAATACAATATTATCCAAAACTCTGATGCTCATTACTTGAAGGATATAAACGAGCCGTTACACTTTATAGATATTAAAGAAAAGTCTATTGAAGCAGTGTTTGATTTTTTTAATAGAGTCCAGCAATAATATAAGTTTGTGGAGGAATGAGTAATGAAGGAGTTATCTCTTCATATATTAGATTTAGCACAAAACTCTATAAGAGCAAATGCAAACTTAGTAAGAATAGAAATACGTGAGGATTTTGAGAAAGATAGATTTGAGTTAGTAATAGAAGACAATGGAGACGGAATGGATAAAGAACTTTTATCAAGAGTTACAGACCCTTTTATAACAACTAGAAAAACAAGAAAAGTTGGTTTAGGATTATCACTAATGAAAGCAGCAGCATTAAGATGTGAAGGAGATTTAAAAATTAATTCCCAAAAAGGAGTAGGAACTAAAATTCAATGTTATTTTAAACATAGTCATATAGATAGAGCTCCTTTAGGAGATATAGGTGAGACAATAATGATATTAATGAACAATGAAAAAGATATAGATATAGAATATGTACATTATGTAAATGATGAAGTATTCAAATTCACCACTAAAGAAGTAAAAAAAGTATTAGGGGATGATGATATAAGAACCGCTGAAGTACTTCTTTGGATTAAAGACTATGTAAATGAAAAGATTGGATATTTACACAAAAATATAGAAAAAAATAATTCTGTTATATTATAGCCTGTACAATTTTCAAAAAAGATGTTAAAATATAATTTGTACAGTTTAGGGGACACTTTGTTGGGACTAGGGGTCATTTAAAGACACCTAAATTTTATGCATAAAATAATAGTATAGGTCATATTTATATAGTGATTATAAAGTAATGTGTTACTTTTAGGGACAAGCATCACTATTGAATGGTGTTGGTTGAGAAAACATTATCACACCCTAATACCTAATATTTCGACAACATTTTTAGACAAGTTAATATTTTTTCTTTTAAAGTTTATTGTATACAAAAGGCGAAGCATCTAATCAAGTATTATAATTTAAAACAAAGAGGTGAAAATTTATGAGTCTAAAGAACCTAACCTTTAAAGGTGGGATTCATCCACCGCATTATAAAAAGGCTACCGAAGGGGTTCCAATTGAAAGAGCTAAGGCTCCAGAAACAGTTGTTATTCCGATGCAACAACATATAGGAGCACCATGTGAGCCGGTGGTAAAAGTTGGGGATAAGGTAAAAGTTGGACAAAAAATTGGTGAACCTAAGGCATTTGTATCAGCACCAATACACTCAAGTGTTTCAGGAGTAGTAAAGAAAATAACTTCTATGAATACGCCTACGGGTTCTAAAGTAACTTGTGTAGTTATTGAATCAGATGGTAATAACGAGGTGCATGAAACCGTTAAACCAAAAGGGGATTTAGATTCTTTAAGCGGAAAGGAAATTGTAGAAGTAGTAAAAGAAGCTGGTATAACTGGAATGGGAGGGGCTGGATTTCCAACTCATGTAAAGTTATCACCACCATCAGATAAGAAAATTGATACAGTTATTTTAAATGGAGCAGAATGTGAACCTTATCTAACAGCAGACCATAGACTTATGCTTGAACAACCTGAAAAGGTAGTGTTTGGATTAAAAGCTATTATGAAGGCTGTTGGAGTGGAAAAAGGTTATATTGGTATTGAAAACAATAAACCAGACGCAGTAGAAGCTATGGAAAAAGTAGTAGCTAATGAACCAAATATTGAAGTAGCTTCATTGGTTACTAAGTATCCTCAAGGAGACGAGAAAAGATTAATAAACGCTGTTACAGGAAGAGAAGTTCCTTCAGGAGGACTTCCAATGGATGTAGGAGTAGTAGTAAATAACGTTGGTACTGCTGCTGCTATTGCTGATGCAATACAGACTGGAATGCCTTTAATTGAAAGAATAGTGACTATTACAGGCAGTGCAATTAAAGAGCCAAAAAACTTAATTGTGAAAATAGGTACAAGCTTTAAAGAAGTAATAGAACAATGTGAAGGATATAAAGGACAACTGGGTAAAATTGTATCAGGTGGTCCGATGATGGGTATAGCTCAATTTACTGATGAGGTTCCAGTTATTAAAGGAACGTCTGGTATTTTAGTTTTAAATGAAAAAGAAGCAAAAGTTCCAGACCCACAGCCATGTATTAGATGTGGTAAATGTGTTGATATTTGTCCGGTTAATTTACAACCGTTATTCTTAAGTCAGTTTTCACTAAGAAAAATGTACGATGAAGCTGACAAATATCATATATTAGACTGTATAGAATGTGGTTCATGCTCATTCGTTTGTCCTTCAAAAAGACCACTTGTAGAAGCTATCAGAGTTGGAAAAAGAGAGGTAATAGCTAAAAGAAAGAAAGCTCAGAAGTAAGGAGGGAGTATAATGGATAAGAAACTTATAGCGTCATCTTCTCCACATATAAGGTCAGAAGAAACAGTTTCTAGAATTATGTTAGATGTTATAATTGCACTTTTACCAGCAACTTTAGCAAGTATATACTTTTTTAGATTCAATGCAGTAAAGCACATTGTACTTGCGATTGGAGCTGCTGTATTAACAGAGTATGTAATTCAAAAATTATTAAAGAAACCAGTGACAATAAATGATTTTAGTGCAGTAGTAACGGGATTATTACTTGCATTTAACTTACCGCCAACAGCTCCTTGGTGGATTCCAATTGTAGGTTCTGTTTTTGCTATAGCTATTGTAAAACAGGCATTTGGAGGATTAGGACATAACTTTATGAATCCGGCCCTAGGGGCAAGGGCGATGTTATTAGCATCTTGGCCAAGTATTATGACTACTTGGGTTAAGCCAGGTCCAGATGCAGTGACTACAGCTACTCCATTAGCTAGATTAGTTGGTGAATCTCAAGATTTACCTTTACAGCCATTAAGTGATGTATTCTTAGGAAATATAGGAGGATGTATTGGAGAGACTTCAGCAGCTTTACTAATTTTAGGTGGCTTATATTTATTATATAGAGGAGTAATTAACTGGCG
Organism: Caldisalinibacter kiritimatiensis; assembly: GCF_000387765.1. Lineage (NCBI taxonomy): Bacteria > Bacillati > Bacillota > Tissierellia > Tissierellales > Thermohalobacteraceae > Caldisalinibacter > Caldisalinibacter kiritimatiensis. The sequence goes on along the minus strand of NZ_ARZA01000236.1, from coordinate 38,352 downwards.
TATACCAGTTTCATATATTGGTACTGTTGCAGTATTAGCATTAGTTTTTGATGGTGGATTTGTGAATATGTCTTATCACTTATTCGCTGGTGGATTAATGCTAGGTGCAATTTATATGGCAACAGATTACGCTTCATCACCTGTTACACCTAAAGGACAATTAATATTCGGTATAGGTGCAGGTATTATCACAATCTTAATTAGATTAAAAGGAGGATATCCAGAAGGTGTATCATATTCAATTCTATTAATGAACGTAGCTGCACCTATTATAGATAAATATACTAGTCCAAAGGTATTTGGGGAGGTGAAGCAAAATGCGTGAGGTAACTAAGTTAGGTTTAATGCTATTATTAATTACTTCTGTTGCAGCTATTGTATTAGCATTTTCTAATAATGTGACTAGTGATATTATTGCAGAGGTTGAGGCCAAAGCAAATGATGAAGCTAGAAAAGAAGTATTACCTCAAGCAGATAGCTTTAAACAAATAAGTGAAGAAACAATGAAATCTATTTTAAGTAATAACGAGAGAGTTATGGATATATATGCAGGTTATTCGAATGACACATTAGTAGGATATACAATCAAGACTAAAAATATTGAACCAGGTTATGCAGGAGATATTGAAATGATTGTTGGTATATCACAAGATGGAAAAGTAACAGGAGTTAAAGTAGTTAGTCATGGTGAAACTCCAGGGTTAGGAGCGAATGCTGAAACTCCTGAATATAGAGGTCAATATGAAGGAAAAAGTGTAGATAATGAGTTAATAGTCGTAAAATCAGAGCCAGCTAATGAAAATGAAATACAAGCAATAACAGGCGCTACAATTACTTCGAGAGCTGTAACTAGTGGTGTTAACAACGCTATTGAGATATTTAATACAGAGTTAGCTAAGTAATAGGTGTCTTAAAAGTTGGAGGTGAGATATAGATGAGTTTAATGAAGACTTTTAAAAATGGGTTGGTAAAAGACAATCCTATATTTGTTCAGTTGCTAGGTATGTGTCCAACATTAGCTGTTACAACTTCAGCTAAAAATGGATTGGGTATGGGACTGGCGACAACTGCAGTTTTATTAGGTTCCAATATAGTTGTATCTTTATTAAGAAAGGTTATACCAGATAAAATTCGTATACCAGCGTATATCGTTATTATAGCGACATTCGTTACTTTAATAGATATGTTTATGCACGCTTTTGCACCATCTCTTTATAGTGCATTAGGATTATTTATTCAATTAATCGTTGTTAACTGTTTGATTCTAGGTAGAGCAGAATCTTTTGCATCAAAGAATAATCCAATTAAGTCTATAGCAGATGCATTAGGGATGGGTATAGGTTTTACAATAGCTCTTACAATTTTAGGTATAGTTAGAGAGGTATTTGGAGCTGGGACAGTGTTCGGAATTCAGTTATTTGGCCAAGCATTTAAACCAGCATTAGTTATGATATTACCTCCTGGAGCATTCTTAGCATTAGGATTATTGATTGGATTTATAAACTGGTTTAAAACTAAGAAAACAGCTAACGCTTAAAAGGAGGGTTAAGGATGGAATTTGTTGCTATATTAGTTAGTGCCATATTAGTAAACAACTTTGTACTTTCTAGATTCTTAGGTATATGTCCGTTCTTAGGTGTATCTAAGCAAGTTGAGACTGCTTTCGGTATGGGTATGGCCGTTACATTTGTAATGACTTTATCTTCAATTATCACATATATTGTACAGAAGGCAATTTTAGCTAACTTGGGCTTAGAATATTTACAGACTATAGCATTTATCCTTGTTATTGCTTCATTAGTTCAGTTGGTTGAAATGTTCGTTAAAAAAGCAAGTCCAACGCTATATGAAGCATTAGGGGTTTATTTACCACTTATTACAACAAACTGTGCGGTTTTAGGTTTAGCTATATTAAATATACAAGCTGAATATACATTGTTACAAACTATAACTCATGCTATTGGAGCGGCTATTGGATTTACACTTGCGATAGTTTTATTCGCAGGAATAAGAGAAAGGTTAGTGTTAGCTGATGTGCCAGAGTCATTAAAAGGATTCCCTATTGCTTTAATTACAGCGGGATTAATGGCAATAGCATTCTTAGGATTCTCTGGACTTTCAGTAGTATAGGAGGTGACTTCAATAATGAATAGTATATTAAGTGCAGTTTTAACTCTTGGAGGATTAGGATTATTATTTGGTATTGGGTTAGCGATTGCTTCAAAAGTATTTGCTGTAGAAGTTGACCCGAAAGTTGAGGCTATTAGAGAAGCTCTTCCTGGAGCTAACTGTGGTGCTTGTGGATATCCAGGATGTGATGGATTTGCAAGTGCTGTAGCTGCGGGAAAAGCTCCGGTAAACGGATGTCCTGTAGGAGGAGCTGAATCAGCTGGAAAAATTGGAGAAATTATGGGTGTAAATGCAGAAGCAGGAGAAAAGAAAGTAGCAAGAGTTAAATGTAAAGGTAACAATTCAGTATCTAAAGAAAGATATGAATATAAAGGAATAGAAGATTGTAAAGCAGCTGCAATGGTAGCAGGCGGTAATAAAGCTTGTGAGTATGGCTGTTTAGGATTTGGTACTTGTGTTGATGCATGTAATTTTGATGCTATAAAGATAATAGATGGCGTGGCGGTTATAGATCCTGAAAAGTGTACAGGTTGCGGTAATTGTGTAGATGCATGTCCAAAGTCAGTGATAGAAATGGTACCTTATTCACAAAAAGTATTTGTTGATTGTAATAGTAAAGACTTTGGAAAAGAAGTAAAACAAAGTTGTACTGTTGGATGTATTGGTTGCCAATTATGCGTAAAAGCTTGTCCGTTTGATGCAATTGAATTCGAAAACAATTTACCAAAGATAAACTATGACAAATGTAAAAATTGTATGCTTTGTGCAGAAAAATGTCCTACAAAAGCCATAACTGCTCAACTAGAAAATAGAAAGAAAGCAGAAATCGTTGAAGAAGATTGTGTAGGATGTACTATCTGCGCTAAAAATTGTCCAGTGGATGCAATAGAAGGAGAATTAAAACAACCTCATAAGGTTATAGAGGATAAATGTATAGGATGCGGGGTTTGTGCAGAAAAATGTCCTAAAGATGCAATAAAACTTAAATAGTTAATTAAAAGCGACCAGTTTTGGTCGCTTTTAATTAACTATTCTTTGAATATATGTTATAATTATAAAAACTTAAATTATATTGTTAATTATAGTCTTATAATGTACTTGACAAAGTTATAACAAAATAACTATATTAATAGTAAACATATAACAGAGATTGTTCTATAAAAATTGTACTTGAAGAAAAAATTGTATCTTGTAAAAGATATTAGTAGATGATAAACTAAAATTGTAAAAGTATGTATATTAATGTTAATTCAATGCTGAAGGGTGTAATAGATGACTAAATGGGACAAGGTTTTAATTGTATTTGTTATATTAGTAAGCTTGCTTGGATTATATTTTACCAAAGGGAATATAGCTAATGATAAACAATTGTATGCATTAATCAAAGTTAATGGAGAAATGTATAAAAAGATTGCACTGGGACCAGAAATGAATGAAAAAACCCTTGAAGTTAGAACGAAGTTTGGATATAACAAGCTTTTATTTGGAAAAGATAGAGTTAGAGTTATAGAAGCTGATTGTCCCGATAAGCTAGATGTAAAACAAGGATGGATATCTAAACCTGGTGAAGTAATAGTTTGTTTGCCTAATAGGCTTGTTATTGAGCTAGTCTCCGAGGATACAGATAAAGAAGATGATATTGACTCTATAAGTTATTAAACGAAAAGGTGATATAATTGAACCAATTAAGAAAATTAGTTTTCTTGTCTCTGCTAGTAGCTCTAGCATTAGGTTTAAGTATTATAGAAACTTTTATACCTGTACCTTTTATAGCTCCAGGAGCAAAATTAGGACTAGCTAATATAGTTAGTCTAGTAACTTTAGTTGTCTTCGGATTTAAAGATGCACTAATAGTAGGTGGATTAAGAAGTATAACTTTTGTACTTGCTACTGGTAATCTATCTAGCTTTTTTTATAGTATTACTGGTACAATATTAAGTGTAATAATTATGTTTATCATATATAGATTTTTTTCAGAATTTTTTAGTTTAATTGGTGTAAGTATATTTGGTGCTATTTTTCATAATATTGGCCAGATAACTGTTGCAAGTATAATCATGGAAAATATAAAAATATTTTACTATCTTCCAGTGATGTTATTAGTAAGTCTTTTCACAGGATATTTTGTAGGACTTGCTGCAATTTTTATTTCTACAAAGTTAAGAGGTAACTTATTAAACAACTTTATATAGCAATAATTAAGGAGGAATATGATGAGAGCAAGAAATAGGAATACACTACTGTTAATTACTTTGTTAATAGTAGGTATAATAATAGGGGGCATATTAGGAGATATATTAAGTGATCAAGTACCTTTCCTAAATAAAAGTTATCCTATAGGATTTCAACCAGTGCATATTGATTTAAATGTTATTGATATGACATTTGGACTAATGATTGATATAAATGTAGCTAGTATAATAGGAATTGTATTAGCAATTTTAATATTTAAAAGAATATAGCGGATAGGTGATTAAATGAGACAGATAGTTTTAGCATCAGGTTCTCCTAGAAGAAAAGAAATTTTATCTAATTTTAATGTAGATATAGAAGTTATAACAAGTGATATTGATGAAAAAGTTAATAATGACGAGAAGCCCGAAATAGTTGCCATGACTTTAGCCTTTGAAAAGGCGTATGATGTAGCTAATAAAGTTGAAAAAGGAAAAATTATACTTGCAGCAGATACTATTGTGTATCATAATCATATATTGGGAAAACCAGAAGATGAAAGTGAAGCATTTAAGATGTTAAAAGCATTAAGTGGTAAAGAACACAGTGTAATAACAGGTATTTGTATTATGGAAAGTGGAACATATAAGAAAGTAGTAGATTGTGGGAAGACTCAAGTTAAATTTAAAGACTTAACTAATGATAAGATAAAGAGGTATCTTGCTACAGAAGAGTATAAAGATAAGGCTGGTGCATATGGCATTCAAGGCTATGGAGCTTTACTAGTTGAAAGAATAAAAGGGTCATATCTTAATGTAGTAGGGTTACCTATTAGTAAAGTAGAATATTTATTAGAGAAACATTTTAACTTTAAAATATTATAAACTAAATCTTGGAGGAGCTATGGGGGATTATACGAGTTATACTATTAAAGATTTACCTGAGGATGAAAGACCTAGAGAAAAATTGTATAAATATGGTTCTAAAGTATTATCTAATTCTGAGTTACTGGCTATAATAATAAGGACTGGTAATAAAGAAGATACAGCAATTGGAATTTCACAACGAATGTTAGCACTTAATAATAAAGGGCTGCAGTTTTTAGCAGAAGCTGAGATTGGAGATTTAACTAGAATAAAGGGTGTAGGTAAGTGCAAAGCAGCTCAAATTCTAGCAGCGATAGAATTAGGTAGAAGAATATCTAAAACAGTAGCGAAGGAAAAGGTTAAAGTGAATTCTCCGTTACATGTTGCAAATTTAGTAATGGAAGATATGAGATATCTTAAAAAAGAATATTTTAAAATTATATTATTAGATACTAAAAATCAAGTAATAACTATAAATGAGATTTCAGTAGGTAGTTTAAATGCTTCTATAGTTCATCCAAGAGAAGTTTTTAAAGAAGCTATATTAAAGAGTAGTGCATCTATAATTTTAGTACACAATCATCCTAGTGGGGACCCTACTCCGAGTAGGGAAGATATAAACATTACCAATCGTATAATTGAAGCTGGTAAAATTATAGGGATTGATGTATTAGACCACATAGTGATTGGAGATGGAATATACTTTAGCTTTAAAGAAGAAAACTTAATATAAGTTAACATATAGGAAGGAGCAGGAGATAATGGGACTACTAAATATGTTTTCAAAAGATATGGGAATAGACTTAGGAACAGCTAATACTCTTGTTTATGCAAAGGGTAAAGGAATTGTTTTAAGAGAACCTTCAGTTGTTGCAATAAATATAAAAACTAACAAGGTTCTTGCTGTAGGTGAAGAAGCAAAGAGAATGATAGGAAGAACACCAGGAGATATTATAGCAGTTAGACCTATGAAGGATGGTGTTATAGCAGATTTTAATGTTACTCAAAGTATGTTAAAATATTTTATTAAGAAGGTTTATCAAAAAAGATTATTTGTACAACCTAGGGTTGTTATTTGTGTGCCTTCAGGTGTTACTGAAGTAGAAAAGAGAGCAGTAGAAGAAGCAGCTATACAAGCCGGAGCTAGAGAGGCACATCTTATAGAAGAACCAATGGCAGCTGCAATTGGTGCAGACCTTCCGGTTGAAGAGCCAACAGGTAGTATGGTAGTAGATATCGGTGGAGGAACTACCGAAGTAGCAATTATTTCATTAGGTGGTATTGTTACAAGTAAATCTATAAGAGTAGGTGGAGATGAACTAGACGAATCAATAGTTCAATATGTAAAAAAAGAATATAATTTAATGATAGGAGAGAGAACAGCAGAAGAAGTAAAGATACAAATAGGTTCAGCAGATAAAAAATCTAAAGAGGAAAGTATGAATATAAGGGGAAGAGATTTAGTTTCAGGATTACCAAAAACAATTAAAGTAACATCAACTGAGATTCTTGGAGCATTAAGAGAACCAGTTGAAAGCATAATAGATGCTATAAAATATACATTAGAGAAAACGCCACCTGAATTAGCTGCTGATATAATGGAACAAGGTATTGTATTGACTGGTGGTGGAGCATTGTTAGATGGATTAGATAGATTAGTTAAAAAAGAAACTGGAATGCCAGTTAAAATAGCAGAAAATCCATTAGATTGTGTTGCTTTAGGAACTGGTAGAGCACTTGAAGAGTATAATACCATAAAAAGAACATCTTTAGCATCAAGTAGAGCCAAATAATTATTGAGTTGGTGATAAAATGTCAATATTTAAAAAGTATGGCAATAGAATGATAGTAACTGTAGTTACTATCATTCTAATTATTATTATAAGTTTGACATCAAAAGATAGAAATAGTATTACATTTGTTGAAAATAATATAGGGAATGTAGTTACGCCTGTACAGAAATTTGTATATAAAATTGGTAAATCTGTATCTAATACTTTTAATTCAATTGCAAATTTTACTAAGTTAAAAGAGGAAAATGAGCAATTTAAAAAAGAAATAGCAAGACTAAAAAAAATAAATAGAGAAATGGAAGATATTATAGCTAGAGAAGATATTTTACGAAATGAAGCAATTTTAAAGCAGAAGTCACGATATGATTTTATAAAAGCTCAGGTTGTAGGAAAGAATCCAAATAATTGGTTTGATAAATTCACAATTGATAAAGGATTAAAGGATGGCATTAAAAAAGGAGATTCTGTAGTAAAAGCAGTAGTTATAGATGGTGAAGTAGTGGAAGAAGGGCTAGTGGGGCATGTAATAGAAGTAGGAGATAATTGGGCAAAAGTATTACCTATAATAGATGAAGGAAGTAAAGTTAGTTTTAGAGTATTGAGGACCCAAGATGGGGGTATTGTAGAAGGTAGTATTGATGGTGATTTGAGTGGATATTTTTTCGATACTAAAGCCAATGCTATAAAAGGAGACAAGCTTATGACTTCTGGTTTGGGTGGTTTATATGAGGAAGGGCTTTATATAGGAAATATTGTTGAAGTATCTCAGAAAAGTGATGAACTTGTAAAACAAGTTAAAATTAAGCCATCAGTAGATTTTAAGAAAATATACGATGTTTTTGTAATAATTTCAAAAAAAGAATAAAGGAGTTTAGGTAAGTGAGATTTTTTATAATCTTCAGCATAATAATATTAAATTTCATATTTCAGTCAACATTGCTACACTTTTTTGAGTTTTTTGGCGTAGTTCCTAATACAGGCCTGATATTAGTAGTAGTTTTTGGATTATTAACCAATAGAAAAGCTAGTAGTACTATTGGTTTAACTATAGGTTTCTTACAAGATATTATATTTGATAGTGTAATAGGTGTACATGCTTTAATATATTTTTTTATAGGGTATATTTTAGGAGTAACAAATCAAAATTTATTTAGGGAAAACAAATTAATCCCTTTCGTTGTTACTGTCATATCTACCGTAGGATTTCATTTAGCTTATTATCTATGTATGTATTTTTTAGGTATTAATACTACTATAGTACATATCGTTAAAGAAATAGCTTTTGCAGAAGCTGTTTACAATTCAATTATATCTATTTTTATATATAGTAGAATTGCTAAAATTTACAAAAATCCTCAATTGAACTTTGGCAGTAATAGAAGGGGGTGATTATAATAAGTTTAATAAATAAATTGAAGGATAGATATACAATATTATTATTAGCTTCTGTTGTTTTATTTCTAGTTATTTTCTTTAGATTGGCTACTCTAACGATTGTACAAGGTGATGAATATAGAAAAAAGTCTGATATGAGACGATTGAAAAATATAGAAATAACGGCGCCAAGAGGAAATATTTATGATAGATATGGTAGGCTTTTAGCTGGAACTAGGCCGAGTTTTACAGTGCAAATAATGAAAGATGAAATTGATAAAGAGCAATTTAATGATATAGCACTTAGACTTGTTAAATTATTAGAAGAAGAAGGAGAAAGATATGAAGATGATTTTCCAATAGTATTAAATGAAATTAAATTTAAAGATGAAAGCTATTATTATAAATACAGTGAAGAACCTATTGATAAATTTGTAGAGATATTCATAGACAATAATCTAATGTCCGAATTATTAGAGGCTTATTATAAGAGAGAATCATATAAAGAAGAATTTCATTATCTAGTTGGAAGAAAAGCTGTAAACGTACTAGAAAATGAAGGTATAGAAGTTCCTATTAGTATAAAATTAAGTAATGAGAATAAAGTAGTATATTCATATAAAAACGATATAGACATTAATAAATGGAAAAAAGAAAATAATTTTAATCTTAGGATTGGTCCTAAGGATGCGTTAATGAGATTAATTAATAATGATGAAAAAATAGTTAAAAAGATTTTGGGTCATGGAATAGTAAGGAAAAAGGCATATGAACTACTTGAAAATAAAGGTTTAAATACTATATTTAAACTTGAACCATATAGTTTTACTTTTGATAATAATTATAAAGAAATAAAAAGAAGTTTAATTAGTAATCCTGATATTAATGCATTCAATGAAATTACTATAGAAACTTCAGCTAAAGAAGATTTTATAAGTATTGTATTAAATCTGGATATTGTCGTAGATAATCTTTTTAGCAATGAGTTTATAATAAATAAAGAAAATGGTATTGAAAAGAAAATTGTACCTGGAAAAATGTTATTAAATAAATTCAATAAAAATAATATATTTTTACCTATTATATGTGAGGTGAAAGATGGCAAAGTAATTTACGAATATAAAGATGAGACTAGTAAGTTAGCTTTTTTAAGTGATTTTGGTCTACAAAATGAACTTGAAGCAAAAGAAGCTTTAATTGAAATAGGTAAAGCCAAAGGGTTTATAAGTGAAATAATAACTCATGATGATGTAAAAGGATTTGCTCAAAAATTAATGCTTAAAGAGTTAAATCCACGAATATCAATTGCTAAATGGGAATATATGCCACTAATAGATAAAAAAAGCTGGTTAAATAAATCGACACATAAAATACCTGAAGGTAGTAGTGCGCATGAAACATTTAATATATTAAGAAAAAAATATAATATAGATAAAAGTTTGAGTTGTTATGAAGCAAGATATATTTTTTTATTAAAGGATAGGTTAGATAAACAAGGTTATAGAGCGTATCAGCCGGTTAATATTGCATCTGGAATTAAAGATGAAACTGTCGCAAAAATTTCTGAACATAATTTAGATTTACTAGGAGTAAAGGTTGCTGTTGAACCTATGAGATATTATCCAATGGAAAAAACAGCAGCACATATTTTGGGTTATTTAGGTAAAATATCACAAAGATATGAAATAGATAAGTATATTGGAGAACTAGGATATTCACCTAATGATTTAATAGGTAAAACCGGTATTGAAGAAAAGTTTGAAGAATATTTAAATGGAGTAGACGGATTAAAGAAAGTTGAAGTTGATGCATTAGGGAATACGATAAGGGGAATAGATGCGGAAAAGGCTATACCAGGAGATGAATTATATCTTACAATAGATGCTGAGCTACAGCAAGTAGCAGAAAAAGCTCTTAAACACGCATTAGAGGAGATACAAAAAGGTGGGGTATTTAAAAGTAAATGGGGAGATTATAACTATAGAGAAGCCTTCAAAAACGCGACTTCAGGTTCAGTAGTGGCTATAGATGTAAAAACAGGTGAGGTTTTAGCTTTAGCTAATTATCCAGCATATGACCCTAATCTTTTTTCTACTGGTATATCTACAGAGGATTGGGATGAATTATCTATAGATTCAAAGGACCCTTTAGCTCCAAGACCTTTGTACAATATTGCTTTGCAAACTGCTATACAACCTGGTTCTACATTTAAAATGATAACAGCATTAGCAGCATTAGAAAAGGGATTGGACCCTGAAGATAAGTTATTAACAAAAGGGTATATAGATATTGGAAATAAAAGATTTGGATGTTGGATATGGAATAGTTCGAGGGGAACTCATGGTTCTGAAAATCTTTATGATGCCATAAGAGATTCATGTAACTATTATTTTTACACATTGACCCTTAATAAAGATGATAGAAGAACTGGTAAAAACCTAGATGTAAAAGTAGATTTACAAGATATAATAAATGTTGCTAATGAATTTGGACTTAACGATGAAACAGGAATAGAAATAGATATTCCAAGCGAAACATATGGTGGTGTCCCTAATCCTCAAGATAAAATAAATACTACTAAGGTTTATTTAAGAAGATTTTTAACAGCTAACATCGATAACTACATCGTAGATATATCTAAGGATATAGATAAGAATGCAATAATAAATGAAATAGTTAGTTGGGTAGAGTTAAATCAGATTCCATCTAGAATTGAAGTTATAAATAAACTGAACAATTTAGGGTTAGATGCTTTGAAGAAAAATGAAAAAGGTATACCTTTAGCTGATATAATTAAATATAGCTATTTAAATCAAGCTTCATGGAAAGACGCTGACAATCTTAATGTAGCTATAGGACAAGGTGCAAATAGATATACACCTATTCAGATGGCTAATTATATAGCTACTCTTGCGAATAGCGGAGTCAGAAATAAAGTAAGTGTTGTGAAAAAGATTCAAAAATATGATGGGAGAGAGTCAACTTATAACATTGAGAGAAGTCAGGAAAAAGTATCAATAAAAAGAGAAAATATTGATATTGTAAAGAAAGGTATGCTGGAGGTAACTAAACCAGGAGGAACAGCATATTCTCACTTTAGAAATTTTCCTGTGGATGTAGGTGCCAAAACAGGTACAGCTCAAAAGGATGGAATAAACCCAGTTACTGGAGAAGAATATGATAATTATGCATGGTTTGTTGCATTTGCACCTTATGATGACCCACAGATAGCAGTTGCTACAGTAATTTTTCAAGGTGGGCATGGAGGATATGCAGCACCTGTAGCTAAAGAAATCATTGCTCAATATTTAGGGCTAAATAATAATTCAAAAGAAATTACATTTAAAAATAAAATGGTGAGATAGTACCTGCTTACCATTTTATTTTTTTCTATTTAATAAGAAGGAATTATAAAAAATTTGAAGAATAAATACATAACAGCATTTACAACTGGAGGTTGTCAAATGAATGGAAACTTAGTAACTTTTAAAGGAAATAAAGATGGAATATACATACATATAAAAGAAGGAAATTTTAAAGCAATTAAAGAGCAGTTAGATAAAAAACTAAAGAATGCTGGTTCTTTTTTTAGTGGAGGTAAAGTTATAAATTTTAAAGGAAAAAAACTGACTAATAAAGAGAAAGAAGAATTAGAACATATAATAAGCGAAAAATATGGTATTGATATTGAGAAAGAGAATAACAATTTTAGCAGTGAAAAAATTGATAAAAGTAATAAAGATATGAACTTTTTTCAGGGCATAAACGAAGGAAAGACTAAGTTTATAAGAGCTACTATACGTTCTGGCCAAGAGATAAATTATGAAGGCAATATAGTAATATTAGGAGACATAAATCCAGGTGGGGTTGTTATAGCAAAAGGAAACATAGTAGTCTTAGGAGCATTAAGAGGAGTTGCCATAGCAGGTAGCGATGGCAATAAAGAGGCAATAGTAGCAGCATTTAATTTACAACCAACACAGTTAAAGATAGGAGACATATTGTCTAGAAGCCCAGATGAGGATGAGGTTTCTTTCAGGAGGCCAGAAATAGCATATATAAGGGATGATTCAATAATAGTTGAACCCTATTTACCTAAGAAGTGAGATTTTTCTAGGGGGATGATAATTTGTAAAGTATAATTGATAACCTTAGGAAGATAACAATAAATTACTTATTTGATTAAAAATTATATAAAACCATAGAAAATATAAGTCAGGAGGATGAAGATATGGGAGAAGTAATAGTTGTTACATCAGGAAAAGGTGGAGTTGGTAAAACTACTACTACTGCAAATATTGGAACAGGGCTAGCAATGTTGGACAAGAAAGTTGTTGTTGTAGATGCAGATATTGGTTTAAGAAATTTAGATGTTGTTTTAGGGCTTGAAAATAGGATTGTATATGACATTGTAGATGTAGTAGAAAAAGTTTGTAGGTTAAAGCAAGGATTAATAAGAGATAAAAGATATGAGGGACTATACTTACTTCCTGCAGCGCAGACAAAAGATAAAACTGCTGTTACACCAGAACAGATGCAGGAATTAAGTGACGAATTAAAGGAGATTTTCGATTACGTTATTATAGATTGTCCTGCTGGTATTGAACAAGGATTCCAAAACGCTATAGCGGGGGCGGATAAAGCTATAGTGGTTACTACACCAGAGATATCAGCAGTTAGAGATGCAGATAGAATAATTGGTTTACTTGAGGCTAAGGGGTTATATGAACCTCAACTTGTAATAAATAGAATTAGACAAGATATGGTACAAAAGGGAGATATGATGAATATAGATGATATGATAGATATTTTAGCTATTGAATTACTAGGAATAGTACCAGATGATGAATCCATAGTAATTTCAACTAATAGAGGAGAACCTGTTGTTACTGATGAGAAAGCAATGGCTGGAAAAGCCTTTAGAAATATATCTAGGAGATTGGTTGGAGAAGAAGTACCATTATTAAACCTACATGTTGAAGAGGGTATGATGTCTAAACTTAAGAAAATATTTTTCGGAAAATAGCTACAAAGGAAGGAGTTGAGTTGGGTTTGTTTAAGATTTTTAATAAAAATGATAATAGTAAAGAGGTAGCTAAGGAACGATTAAAACTTGTATTAATTCATGATAGAGCGCATGTTTCACCAAAGTTTTTAGATATGGTTAAAGGAGATATTATTAGGGTTATATCAGATTATATGGAGATAGATGAAGAAGGATTAGATGTTAAGTTAACAAGAACTAAAAGAGAAAGTGACGACACACCAATACCAGCATTAGTTGCTAATATTCCTATATTAAAAATGAAGGATAGAGCATTAAAATAAATTAGTTTCCATTTACATAAAAGCTTTGTAATAAACACTATTATTTTATTGTTATGACTATAATAGGGGGCTCAATATGAATATAGCTTTAATTGCTCATGATAAGAAGAAAAAAATTATGATTAATTTTGCAATAGCTTATAAAGAGATTTTGAAGAAGCATAATTTGTATGCTACAGGTACAACAGGAAAAAGAATTAATGAAGCAACGGGATTAGATGTGCATAGATTTCTATCAGGACCTTTAGGAGGAGACCAGCAGATAGGTGCAATGATAGCTGACAATAAGATTGATTTAGTAATTTTTATGAGAGACCCTTTAACAGCTCAACCTCATGAACCCGATGTATTAGCGCTTATGAGATTGTGTGACGTACATGGTGTACCTTTAGCTACTAATATTGGCACAGCAGAAGTATTGATTAAAGCATTAGAAAGAGGAGATATAGACTGGAGAAAAGTAGTAAAAGAATAATGTGATGAATAGTTGGTGAGTTTAATAAATGGGAAGGGTTAAAATGTAACGGAGGCTGAACCTCCGTTTTTTTATTTTTTGTACGCTATTAATTATAAATACTTTAGTTAATATCTAGTAATAAAAAGTGATTAGATAAAAGTGAGCGACGTTAGTCGATTTTTCATTATAAGCAACAATAAATTAAGCAGTAAAACAGTAATAAAAGGAGGTAAGTCTAAATATTTATATAATAAAACACTAAATGGGGGATTAAATTGAGAAGAAATACTTTTTTAAAAATAATACCTCGCAGATATAATGTAACTAGTAATAGAAAAGTTAAGAATAAGAATTTTTATAGAAACCAACTAAAAAAAGTTGTAATAAGTATAATTATAATTTTAATCATACTACTTATTAAAATGATTGATACAGATGTTACTAATGAGGCTATAAGATTAGTGGATAAAGCAGTAAATAAAAGTACAGATATTAGAGAAGATAGTAAGAAAGTTTATGAATTTGTGAAAAGTAAGGTTAAACTGTCTGATAAAATTACATTTGTTTTTAACAATCAAAATATAAATAGTGAAGGTTATATAGCTCCAGTAAAAGGTATTGTTTATAGAGAATTTGGGGAAGAAACCAAGAGAAATGGTGTGAAAATATTTTATAAGGGTGTAGACATTCTAACAAGAGACACGAAAGTTAAGTCATTAGGGGATGGATTGGTAATTAAAGCTGGTGAAAATGGAATGTTAGGTAAATATGTAGAAATAGAGTATGGTGAATTTAAAGCTGTGTATGGGAAGTTAAATAAAATAGATGCTGAAGTTGGAAAAGAAATTAGAAAAGGAGAAATAATAGGTAGATTTAATAGAACATATAATCAAAAGAAATTATTGCATCTTGAAATATGGAAAGATGATACTCCTATAGACCCTCTAGAGGTTATACATTTATCTGTAAACAATGCAGAATTTAGGTGATAGGGATGTGCTGTAATGACGATTCTAAATTTAAAAAATGTAAAGTTTAAGATAAATGTGTTTTTATTAGTAATTTTAGGAATATATATTTATTTTGGATATTTAACAGAAATAACCGTAATTATTTTAACAGTAACTATGCATGAGATTTCCCATGTATTAGCTGCTAATAAGTTGGATGTAAAGGTTAAAGAATTTGAAATTTTTCCATTTGGTGGAGTTGCAAAATTAGACAGTATAATAGGTCCAGACCCTAATATAGAGATAAAGGTTGCATTGGTTGGTCCTATGGTTAATTTTTTGTTAGCTCTGATATTCATGTTAATCAATCATTTTTTAAGTATTGAGTTTATAGAATTGCTACTGAAATGTAATTTTTATATGGGGGTATTTAATTTGCTTCCTATTTTACCTCTAGATGGAGGAAGAATATTAAGAGGAGTTTTATCATATGTATTGGGATTTAGAAAAGCTACAAGAATTTTAACTTATATAGCTTATGGCTTTTCAGTATTGTTTATAATTTTAGGTACTTACATATATAGTATTAAAGAAAATGGATTGTATATAATCCTAATAGCTATATTTCTTTTTATTGCTGCCAATAAAGAAAAAAGAATGGCAGCTTTTATTTTCATTAAAGAAGTTACTGAAAAAAAGCAGCAACTATTAAAAAAAAGAGTTATGAAAACTCAACATTTGATAGTTTTTAAATCTGCACCAGTGAATTTAGTTTTGAAGAACTTTCTGCCTAAAAAATTCCATATTATAATCATTATTGATGATAATGGAAATATAATTGGGACAATTAATGAAATAGATTTACTTAATGGTGCTATTGAATATGGTATTGACATAAAAATAGAAAATCTACTAATAAAAAAGAAAAAATGATAAAATAGTAGTTGAAAAAATAAAATACTAATTAATTGACTATTTTAAGATTATAATATAGAATTAGAGGGATGTATTGATATAATAACATATAAAATAAATTAGTTATAAAATTGATATTAAAAAAACTAAAGATAGTTAAGGGTGATGAAAATGATAAGCAGAGAAGTTTTAGATAAAGTACTTATGAAAGTAGAAAAGCCAGCTAGATATATTGGTAATGAACAAAATATAATAGAGAAAGACCTAGACAATGTAAAAGTTAGATTTGCTTTTGCCTTTCCAGATGTATATGAGGTGGGAATGTCTCATTTAGGATTACATATTTTATATAATCTTCTAAATGAGGAAGAAGAAATTTATTGTGAAAGAGTATTTGCTCCTTGGGTAGATATGGAAGAACAGATGAAAAAGAATAACATTCCTCTTTATGCATTAGAAAGTAAAGACCCATTGAAAGAGTTTGATTTTATTGGTTTTACCCTACAATATGAAATGAGTTATACAAATGTATTAAATATGCTGCATTTAGCTGATATACCACTATTAGCAAAGGAAAGAGGAGAAGATGACCCAATAATAATAGCAGGTGGTCCTTGTTCATACAATCCAGAACCTTTAGCTGATTTTGTAGATGTTTTTGTTATAGGTGAAGGTGAGGAGCTTACCTTAGAAATTTTAAATGTATACAAACAAATGAAGGAAGAAGGTAAGAATAAAGCTGATTTCTTAAAAGAAATAACTAAATTACAAGGTGTTTACGTTCCTGCTTTTTACGAAGTAAAGTACAATGAAGACGGGACTATTAAGAGTATGGAGCCTAAGGACGACTCATATCCTAGAAAGATTAAGAAGAGAATAATTAAGGATTTAAACGAAACATATTTCCCAGAAAAAGTTATAGTACCTTATATAGAAACTGTTCATGATAGAGTCATGTTAGAAATATTTAGAGGATGTACAAGGGGATGTAGATTTTGTCAAGCAGGTATGATTTATAGACCTGTAAGGGAAAGAAAAGTAGAAAACTTAGTAGATTTAGCAAGAAAACTTATTCGTGCAACAGGTCATGAAGAAATTTCACTTTCATCTTTAAGTACAAGTGATTACTCACAACTAGAAGAATTAGTAATAAAGTTACTTGATGAATTTGAAGATAAAAAGATAGGTTTATCATTACCATCATTAAGACTAGATTCTTTCTCATTGGATATTGTAGAAAGGATACAAAAAGTTAGAAAGACAGGGCTTACATTTGCTCCAGAAGCAGGTACTCAAAGACTTAGGGACGTTATAAATAAAGGTATTACAGAAGAGGATTTAATTAGCTCTGTTACAGATGCATTTGGTTTAGGATGGTCTACTGTAAAACTTTATTTTATGCTTGGATTACCAACAGAAACTGAAGAAGATATTTTAGGAATCAAAGAATTAGCCTATAAAGTAAAAAATATATTCTTTAAAATCCCTAAAAATGAGAGAAAAGGTAATCTAAAAATTACAGTAAGTACGTCATGCTTTGTACCAAAGCCTTTTACACCATTTCAATGGTATCCACAAGATAGTATTGATACATTTAGAGAAAAAATAAATATATTAAAGGATAACATCAAAGATAGAAAAATAACTTATAATCATCATGACCCTGAACTTAGCTTCTTAGAAGCAGTATTTGCCAGAGGGGATAGAAGACTTTCAAAAGCTTTATTAAGGGCATGGGAAAAAGGGTGTAAATTTGATGGTTGGTCAGATATGTTTAAGTACGATAGATGGATGGAAGCATTTGAAGAAACTGAAATTAATCCAGATTTTTACGCATTAAGAGAAAGAAGCTATTATGAAATTCTTCCTTGGGATTTTATTGATGTAGGAGTATCAAAGCAGTACTTAATGAGAGAAAATGAAAAAGCTATGAATGGTGAACTTACACCAGATTGCAGACAAGGATGTACTGGTTGTGGAATAAATAAAGCTTTTACAGGTGGTGTATGCTAATGATAAAAATAAGAGCTAAGTTTAAAAAGGAAAAGGATATGAAATATATTTCTCACTTAGATTTAATGCGAATGTTACAAAGAGCATTTAGAAGAGCAGATATTCCAATTAAATATAGTGAAGGATATAATCCACATCCTAAGATCTCACTTGCATCAGCTTTATCTTTAGGGATATCTAGCACAGGTGAATATATGGATATTGAAATGGAAAAAAAGATTAATGTAGATGATTTTATAAAAAAGTTAAATAATGTATTACCTGAGGGAGTAGAAATTATAAAAGCAGAGTATGTTAATAATAAAAAATCATTAGTTTCCGAAATAAGTTGGGCTATGTATGCTATAGAGTTTGAATTATACGAAGGAATTACTAAGGAAGATGTTGAAGATAATATAAAAGGGTTTTTAGAAAAAGCTCAAATAATTCTAAAGAAGAAAAAGAAAAAGAGAGGAAGAATAGTTAATAGAGAAGTTAATGTTAGAGAATTTATAAAAGATATATCTATTTTAATGTTTGAAGATGATAGAATAGTTCTAAAAACAAATTTAAAAACAGGTAGTAGAGGAAACCTAAAGCCACAAGATTTAATAAAATTACTTAAGAAATATACTGATATAAGTATAGTTGAAGATAGTATCAAGATACATAGATTAGAATTGTTCGTTGATAGTGAGAAAGGTATAGCAACACCTTTATAATCGTTGTTTCATTTGGAAAATATTTTGGATTTCGGGAGAGGTTTTATGAATCAAATTATTATAGATTGTGGTCTTAATCAGGATAGGGCAGCTATCCTTGAAAACAATGATTTGGTAGAACTTTATATAGAAGAAGATAAAAACAAAAGAATATTAGGTAATATATATAAAGGTAGGGTAGTAAATGTATTACAAGGGATGCAAGCGGCCTTTGTTGATATAGGTCTAGAAAAGAATGCATTTCTTTATGTAAAAGATGCTATACCTAAGGACATGCTACTAAATAAAGATGTAGATTTAAAGGATATATCAATAAGAGATGTAGTAAAGTCAGGGCAGGAGCTCGTGGTACAAGTAATAAAAGAGCCGATTGGAACCAAAGGGGCTAGGATTACTACTCACATAACGTTGCCTGGAAGATATTTAGTGCTTATGCCTTATACTGATTATATTGGAATATCACGTAGAATAGAGGATAAGGAAGAAAGAGATAGATTAAAAAAATTAGCTGATGAAATAAAACCTGATGATATGGGTATTATATTAAGAACAGCTGCCAATGGAGTAGAATTAAATGATTTAAAAGAAGACTTAAAATTTTTAGTTAAAATATTTACCAAGATAGATAGAGATAAGAATCTAGGTTTTGCACCTCGGGTAATATATAAAGATATGGACTTAGTTCACAGAACTGTTAGAGATTTATTTACCGATGGAATACATAAGCTAATAATAAATGATAAAGAGAAATACGATAGCATTGTGGACCTCGTAGAACTTATTTCGCCCCATCTTAAGTCAAGGGTTGAGTATTTTGATAGCAGCTATGATGTGTTTAGTTATTTTGGTATTGATTCAATGATAAAAAAGGCTCTAGAGAGGAAAGTGTGGCTTAAAAGCGGAGGATATATAGTAATAGATAATACGGAAGCCCTGACCTCAATAGATGTAAATACGGGTAAGTATGTAGGAAGCATTGATTTAGAGGATACTGTATTTAAGACAAATATTGAAGCAGCTAAAGAAATAGCAAAACAACTAAGGTTAAGAAATATTGGAGGTATTATAATTATAGATTTCATTGATATGAATGAAGAAGAGGATGTAAAAGCAGTATTAGAGTGTTTAGAGAAAGAACTAAAAAAAGATAGAACAAAGACAACTGTACTAGGAATAACTAAATTAGGACTTGTAGAAATGACAAGAAAAAAAGCTAGAAGCAGATTATCATCTAAAATACAAGCTAAATGTCCTCACTGTGATGGAACAGGAAAAGTATATTCAGAACATTATATTATAAAATCTATTGAGAAAGAAGTAAAAAGGATTAAAGTCCATACTAATGCTGAAGCTGTTATATTTGAAATTAATAAATTTCATTATGATAAAATTGTAAATAATAACAAATCATATATTGATCAACTTGAAGAAAAATATGGTATTAAAGTATTTTTAACTTCGAGCATAGATATTGATATAAACGACTTAAAAGTAAAGAGTATGGGAAAACTAGAATATATAAAAAATATATTATAATTTATTGACAAACAGAAACATATTTGATAGAATTTATTTTTGTAAGTAGCCGCACAATGTGGGTTTAAAACTTTGTTACCTAACATTGGCGAGACTGGATAGAGGAGGTGTATCAGACAATGTATGCTGTAGTTGAAACAGGTGGAAAACAATACAGAGTTCAAGAAGGAGATGTAATCTTCGTAGAAAAGTTAAATGGAAGTGAAGGTGACGATGTTAAGTTTGATAAAGTTCTTTTAGTTTCAGAAGAAGGTGACATCAAAGTAGGAAGTCCATACGTAGAAGGTGCTTCTGTAGAAGGTAAAATACTTGAGCAAGGAAAAGCAAGAAAAATCATTGTGTTCAAGTATAAGCCTAAGAAGGGTTATAGAAAAAAACAAGGACATCGTCAACCATATACAAAAATTCAAATTGAAAAAATTACTGGATAGTGCTTAAATATGACTACAATAAAGATTTTACAAAATGAGAGTGGAAGTATAGTAGGCTATACTGTTAACGGGCACACTGGATATGCTGAGGCGGGGAAAGATATTGTATGTGCTTCTATATCTACCCTGACTCAGACGACGCTTATAGCATTGAATAAAGTGTGCGGAGTGAAAGAGGAAAAGCTCCAATATACTGTAAAAGATGGGTACTTAAAAGTAAGTATTTCTGAAGATATAAACGAGCAACAAAGAAAAAAAGTATCAGTTGTTTTAGAAACGATGATAGTAGGTATAGAGGCATTGTTAGAAGATTACTCAGAATATTTAACTCTCGAGTACGGGGAGGTGTAAGAATGATTAAGTTAAATTTACAGCTGTTCGCTCATAAAAAAGGAGTAGGTAGTTCAAAAAACGGTCGTGACAGTGAATCTAAAAGACTAGGAGTAAAAAAAGCAGACGGTCAATTAGTTACAGCTGGTAATATCATAGTAAGACAAAGAGGAACTAAAATACACCCAGGAAACAATGTAGGTAGGGGTGGAGACGATACGCTATTTGCTAAAATAGATGGTATCGTTAAATTCGAGAGAAAAGGTAAGAAGAGAAAACAAGTTAGTGTATATCCAGTAGAAGCTTTATCAAAAGCAGAGTAAAACCTACCATATTTCGGTAGGTTTTTTTTATTGATAAAATATTGCTAATACATTTAAAATTAACACATAATAACTATTAAAATTTTGGAATAATAATATTAAAATAGTTGACACTTTTAGTACAATTGGTATAATTAAATTACTAATATAACAAGTATCAACAAAATTACATAAAGGATGGTATCTATGTTTATAGATGTAGCAAAGATATACGTCAAAGGTGGAAAAGGCGGAGACGGTGCAGTAGCATTTAGAAGAGAAAAGTACGAACCATCAGGTGGACCAGCTGGTGGTGATGGTGGTCATGGTGGTAGCGTAATACTTAAAGTAGATGAAGGTATAAAAACATTAATGGATTTTAGATATAAGAAACACTATAAAGCAGAAAATGGAGAGAATGGAAAATCAAAAAATCAATATGGGAAAAAAGGTAAGGATTTGATACTTAGGGTACCGCCTGGAACTTTAGTTAAAGATGCAGATACCGAGGTAATATTAGCAGATCTTACTGAAAAGGAGCAAGAATTTATTGTCGCAAAAGGAGGTAGAGGTGGTAAAGGTAATTCGAAATTTGCCACAGCTACACGACAAGCACCAAGATTTGCTGAAGCGGGTGAAAAAGGTGAAGAAAGATGGATTATATTAGAATTAAAGCTCTTAGCAGATGTGGGGCTTGTAGGATTTCCTAATGTGGGAAAATCTACTTTATTATCTTCAGTAACTAGTGCAAAGCCTAAAATTGCAAATTATCACTTTACTACTTTAAAACCTAATTTAGGTGTTGTAGAGCTAGGAGACGGACAAAGTTATGTTATAGCAGATATACCAGGGTTGATTGAAGGAGCACATGCAGGAGTTGGACTTGGACATGAGTTTTTACGACACGTTGAAAGAACTAGGCTTTTATTGCATGTTATAGATGTTTCGGGTATAGAGGGAAGAGACCCAGTCGAAGATTTCCATAAAATAAATGAAGAAATTAAACAATATAATTCTAAATTAGCAGAAAGACCCCAGATAATTGTTGCGAATAAAATGGATTTACCGACTTCACAAGAAGGTTTAAATAAATTAAAAGAAGAATTAGGAAACGAATATGAAATACATGAGATATCAGCTGCTACAGGCAAAGGACTAGATGAGTTGAAATATATTGTATGGAATAAGCTTGATGAATTAGGAGAACCAGAGCCATTAATTGAAGAAAGCGAAGAAATCAAAGTTTATGAACATAAAAATAAAGATAGACAGGAGGTAATAATTAGGAAGGAAGGCGATAAGTTTATCGTCGAGGGATATCCTATTGAGAAACTTATTAATTCAACTAATTTTGAAGACTTAGACTCCTTTAGATATTTCCAAAAGGTTATTAGGAAACGTGGCATAGTTGAAGAACTTAAAAAACTAGGGGTTCAAGATGGAGATATAGTGAATATGTGTGGTTTTGAATTTGAATTCTTAGACTAATAAAACATTAGTAATTGGAGGTTAAGTTAGAAAGATGAACTGTTTAAAATGCGGTAATTGTAAAGAAAATACACCTACTTATTATTGTTTAGCCAAAGGTGAAATTGTTATCAACGAAAATTATAAGCCAGATGTAAAAGTAAGGACAGGATGGAAAAAAGGAACTAAGGATTACGAAATGTATAGAAGAAAAACTAAAAAAGAAGTAGAGATATAAAAGTAATAGAAGGAGAGGATTAGGTGTTAACCAGCAAACAACGAAGTTATTTAAATGGATTAGCTAATAAAATAGACCCAATACTTCAATTAGGAAAAAAGGGTATAACAGATAATTTTATAAAACAAGTAGATGACGCTTTAGAAGCGAGAGAATTAATAAAGATAAAAGTTTTAAATAATAGCTTATTAGAAGCTAGAGAAGCTGCAAATGAAGTTGCTGAAGCTACTAATGCGGATGTTGTTCAATGTATAGGAAATAAGTTTATTTTATATAGAGAGTCTGAAGACAAGAAAAGAATTGAATTACCAAAATAGTATAATTACTTTAAGAACTGGCTATAATAATTATAGCTAGGAGGTTTAATATATGAAAGGTAAATTCAAAAATAATTCAGTAATTATACTAAATAAATATAAATTAAAACTCTATAATGCGGGGAAATAGCAGGCCAAGGGTGTGGAAAATATAACCATCCCTTGGTTTTTTATGAATAAAAAAGGAGATGAAAATATTAATGAAAAATATAGACATATTAAGAGAGCTTTATAATAAAGGTTTTAAATGTATTAGGTATGAAGACGGAGAACGGGGTGAATTCACTGTTTATTGCAAAAACTTTGAAAAAGAAAAAATATATTCAATTCAAACAAATAATCAAGATGAAATACAGGAGATTAAAGATTATATTGATAATAACACTTATAGCTAGTAAATAAAAAATGGATGGAATCTAGGTTCCATCCATTTTTTAGGTTTAAGTTGTTAAGAAAATAATGTATAATAAGGTATGATAAAATAAGTTGGAGGTATCTTAATGAAGGGTAAGAAAATTAAATACGGAATAATGGGAGGTACATTTGATCCAATTCATATTGGGCATTTAGTGGTGGCAGAAGAAGTAAGAGATAAATTTGAGCTTGATAAAGTGATATTTGTACCTTCAGGGACTCCGCCACACAAAAAACCTAGTCTTGTTACTAAGGCTAAGCATAGATACATGATGACATTGTTAGCCACAATAACCAATCCAGATTTTGAGGTTTCGTCTATAGAAATAGATAGAAAAGGGGTTACTTATACAATAGATACAATTAAAGCTTTTAAAGAAAAATTTAATAACGTTGAATTTTATTTTATTACTGGTGCAGATGCTATAATGGAAATTACCACATGGAAAAGTACAGAGGAATTATTGAAAATATGTAACTTTGTAGCTGTATCTAGGCCAGGGTTTAAAGCTAGTAATATGGAAAAGCAAATTAGTATGTTAGAACAAAGGTATAATGCTAAGATTCATACTATGGTTATACCTGCACTTGAAATATCGTCTACAGATATACGAAATAGAATAAAAGAAGATAGACCAGTTAAATATTTATTGCCTGAATCTATTGAACAATATATTAAGAAAAATGGACTGTATAAGTAGAGGTAATGAGTAAAAATATCTAATGTATACTATATAATTGGAGGAAGTATAAAATGTTATCACAACAGATAATACATAAAAAGCTTAAAGAGATTATAGGGAATAAGAGATATAAACATTCAGTAGGAGTTATGGAAACAGCTAAAAAACTTGCAAAAACATATGGATGCAATGTAAAAAAAGCTGAGTTAGCAGGTTTATTACATGACTGTGGAAGAATAGCAGAAAATCAGGATTTATTGAAAATAGCAATTGAGTTTGGTATAATTTTAGATGACGTGATGAAAAGAAGTACCAATTTAATTCATGGACCATTGGGGGCAAAAATAGCCCAGAATGAATTTGGTATAAAAGATATGGATATTTTAAAAGCAATATCCTATCATACTACTGGTAGAGAAAATATGAGTTTACTAGAGAAAATAGTGTATTTAGCTGATTATATAGAACCTGGAAGAGATTTTTCTGGAGTAGAACGTATAAGGGAACTTGCTTATAGGGATTTAGATAAAGCTATTTTATTGTCTATGGATAACACGATTAAATATGTAGTAAAAAATGAATGGCTGCTTCATATAGATACTATAAAAGCTAGAAATTTTATTTTAAGTAGTTTAAATAGCCAATAATATATAATATTAACATTACAAAGTTGCACTAAATAGAGCACTTGAATAAAATATAGTAAGGTATAGAGAATAGGAGGGAATATTTAAGTGACAGAGGTTGAAAAAAGACTTTCAGTTATATTGAAGGCTGGAGACGATAAAAAGGCTTTTGACATAAAAGTATTAAATATATCTGAAATTACAAATATAGCTGATTATTTTATAATTTTTAGTGGTAATTCAGATAGACAAGTTATATCAATTGCTAATGCGATTGAAGACCAAATGAAGGAAGCAGGATATATGGTATCCAATAAAGAAGGTAACAGAACTGGTAGATGGGTATTATTAGATTACGGCGATATAGTAGTACATGTATTCCATAAAGAAGAAAGAGAATTTTATAACCTAGAAAGAATTTGGGTAGATGGAAAAGAGCTTGATTTTGAAAAGTTTTTAACTGCTTAAAGTAAAAACTCCTAATTCCATAGAAATGGAATTAGGAGTTTTTATTTCATATGACGATTAAAAATGCAAGGATTGATTACACTAATAATGTAACTGAATTAATTATATTAAAACTATTAATAATATTATCAAATAAAACAGGAATTATCCATATAATTGTAGAAGAAGTATGTAGGTATTTAGTGAAATTAATTGATATGTACTCACTTGGAATTTAATAATTCCTTGAGACCAATTTATAAACAAACAGGAGGGGATACATATGGAAAGAAAAGTGATTTTTACTGAAAAAGCTCCAAAGGCAATAGGACCTTATTCTCAAGGTATAAAGGCTGGTAATATGATTTTTACTTCAGGACAATTAGCGTTAGACCCAGAAACAGGTGAATTAGTAAATGACGATATTAAAAAAGAGACTAGATTAGCTTTAGAGAATCTAAAAGCAGTATTGGAAGATGGTGGAGCTACATTAAATGATGTAGTTAAAGTAACTGTGTTTATAAAAGATATGGACCAGTTTGGATTGATTAATGAAGTATATGGAGAGTATTTTAATGAAAATAAGCCAGCAAGATCTTGTGTCCAAGTTACAAGACTACCTAAAGATGGTAATGTGGAGATAGAAGCAATAGCAATAGTATAGATGTAAAGGACGGCATAAAGCCGTCCTTTTTAATATCCGTTATATTTAGTATTATAATAAGTAATTCTCTTGCTTCTTCTTCTCTTTCTTCTTTTATATCTAATATATGCTATATAAAATCTCCAAAGGATAAATAGCACTATTAACCAAAACCACCATTTTGTCCATATAGAGTCTTTTTTAGTAGTAGCTACTACTTGGTAAATGCCTTTTTGGTTAACTTCCATAGTTGAAACAATATTAGTAGTAGCTAGTGTTTCACCATCAAGAGTAAATTTGACTGTACCTAATACTTGTCCAATTGATATTGGAGCAGATAGTTCTTCAGGAATATCAAGTACTTTTTGAATTTCATCTTCTCGTCCCTTTGGTATAGTAGCAAATATAGATTGATTAATTATTCCTGGAACATATTTGTTATCACCATGGGTTACTTTTATATTTTCTATAAATTCGTTTTTAAAGGCTAATTGCTTATAATTAAAATTATCAAAACCGTAATTTAACAGTTTGTGTGTATCTACATAAACATTAGTTCCTTGGGCATGTAATACTACACTAATAAGTCTTTGATTGCCACGAACAGCGCTAGCTACAAGACAGTTTTGAGCGGCAACTGTATATCCCGTTTTTATACCTTCTGCACCTTCATATTTTATATCTACCCATTTTCCATCAACATATATTTGGTTACCTGAGCCCGTTCCGTAAATTAATCTATTTGCTGACTTTAGATATCTAGGTTCACTTTTTTTGTTGGTAGCTCCTATTTTGTAATTATAATTTTTAACTATTTCTCTAAACTTGTCTATTTCCATTGCGTATTTAGCCATCATTGCAAGGTCATAAGCTGTTGTAGTATGGTTTTTGTCTGGTAGTCCGTTTGGATTTGTAAAGTGTGTATTTTTTGCTCCAATAGATTTAGCTTTTTCATTCATGAGTTTTGCGAAGTTTTCTACTGAACCTCCTATGTGTTTAGCGATGGCTATTGCAGCATCATTAGCAGATTCTATCAATAAAGCATATAATAAATCTTCCATGCTTATAATTTCACCAGGTTCTAAAGCGATATGACTACCTTCTATACCATATGGAGTTTCATTATCAATAGTAACTTTATTACCTAGATTACATTTTTCTAAAGCTAGAATAGCAGTCATTATTTTAGTTGTACTAGCAGGATACATAGATTTATGGGCATTTTTTTCAAATAATACTTGTCCAGTATTTGCATCAATTAAAATAGCTGCATGGGAAGTTATTGATGGCTTATCTGCATATGATATATTGAATGAATTTAATACTAGGAATAAACTGAGTATACCTACTATGACATTTTTCAACAATAATCACCTCGTCTTTATTATGTATTTATAGTATATCATAACCTTGTCTTAAATGTTATTTTACGAATATGCCCAAAACCTATGCAATATATATTTTATATGGAAATCAAAAAAAATTCCACAATAAAGTCGAATTTGAAAATAATTTGATAAAATTAGGCCAAATAGAAGGAAGTTAATAGTATATATAGAATTTATTACTAAAGGCAAAGTATATTCGATAGAGA
This sequence comes from Caldisalinibacter kiritimatiensis, assembly GCF_000387765.1. Lineage (NCBI taxonomy): Bacteria > Bacillati > Bacillota > Tissierellia > Tissierellales > Thermohalobacteraceae > Caldisalinibacter > Caldisalinibacter kiritimatiensis. Next base: position 10,625 of record NZ_ARZA01000236.1, on the reverse strand, counting down.
GGTGTGTTTTATGATTTCCTTTACAAAAAAAGAACAAATAGTTATACTAGTAGTTGTTATAGGTATTTTACTTGTTTTAGGTTATAATATTCTTATAGAAGATGATATAGATATAGTTACATCAGGTGAAGAAACTGTTGATATAGATAAAATAGAAGAAGAAAATAACAATTTAGATGTTATAAATAAAATGGAAACTGAAAATAAAGAGGAAAATGTAGAAAAAAGTCGAATAATATACGTTGATATAAGTGGTGAAGTCAATTATCCAGGGGTTTATAAACTTAAAGATGGTTCAAGAGTAATAGATGCAGTTGAAAAAGCAGGAGGCTTAACTGAAGAAGCTGATAGAAACAGAATCAATTTAGCAAAGAAGATTTCAGACGAGGATAAAATTTACATACCAAAGGTTGGAGAAGAAACTATCGATATTAAAACTCATACAAGTGTAGAGGATAATGTGTCAACAAATCAAAACTTAGTTAATATAAACACAGCTACTAATGAAAGATTAAAAAGTTTACCTGGAATTGGTCCTGTTTTAGCTCAAAGAATAATAGATTATAGAAATGAGAAGAAATTTGAAAGTATAGATGAATTAATAAATGTAAAAGGAATTGGAGAAAAGAAATTTGAAGATATAAAGGATTTAATTATAGTTAAATAAAGGGGTGATAATATGCAAGAGAAGGAAAAAAGATTGACTCAACTATCAAAAAGCTCTGGCTGAGCTGCTAAAATAGGTCCTGAGACCTTGGCACAGGTTCTGTGTCAGTTACCGAAAGTGGAAGATGAAAACTTGATAGTTGGTATAGATACATCCGATGATGCAGCTGTGTATAAGATAAATGAAGAAGTAGCATTAATTCAAACTATAGATTTTTTTACACCAGTTGTAGATGAACCTTATACTTTTGGACAAATTGCTGCAGCAAATTCCTTGAGTGATATTTATGCAATGGGTGGAGAACCTAGACTTGCAATGAATATCATATGTTTTCCAACATGTTTATCAACAGATACAATGGCTAAAATATTAAGAGGTGGGTATGATAAAGCTAAAGAAGCAGGAGCTATTTTAGTTGGAGGACACACAGTTGAAGATGATGAACCTAAATATGGTTTAGCAGTTACTGGTTTTACACACCCAGATACTATTCTTACTAATAGCAATGCTCAAGTTGGGGATGTATTAGTATTGACAAAACCTCTAGGATTAGGAATTTTAAATACAGCTATAAAAGCTCAAATGGTGGATGATGATACATATAATAAAGCAGTTGAAGTAATGACTACATTAAATAAATATGCCAAAGATGCAATGGTTAAAGTAGGAGTAAATAGTTGTACAGATGTAACTGGATTTGGCTTGCTAGGACATGCACTAGAAATGGCAGAGGGAAGTAATGTATCTTTAGTATTAAAAAGTGAAAAAATACCAGTAATAGAACAAGCTTTTGATTTTGCAAATATGGGCTTAATACCTGCAGGAGCTTATTCTAATATGGGCTTTATTGGAGATAAAGTTAAGTTTAGTGATAATGTTTCACAGCAGCTACAAGATATAATGTTTGACCCTCAAACTTCTGGAGGTCTTTTAATTTCTGTTGAAGAAGAAAAGGTTGAAGAACTATTAAAAGAGTTAGATGGAAATGCTACTGAATATGCGGTTATTGGTAAAGTAATAGAAAAAGGAGAACATCCTATTGAGGTTGAATAGAATTGTTATATTTTTTCTAAGATGTTGAGTGGAGTCTCTTTCAATATCAAAATATACATATAAACAGCAATTTCAAAAATTTCATATAAATTATTTTTAATTATAAACTAGATGGGAAGGTTATTAATATGAAGGACAAAAAAGAACTATTTATGAAATTGCCTAAGGTAGACCACATACTTTCTAATAGTAAATTTAATGACTTAATGGAAAGAGTACCTAGGGATATAGTTGTAGAAAGTATAAGAGAGGAACTGGAAAACTTAAGAAACTTAATAAAGAATAGTGATATTGAAATTGATTTTTTAGATAAAAAGATACAAAATATAACCGATATTATAGAAAAACGTATAAAAGAAAAAATTTCATTAAAGTTTAAAAGAGTTATAAATGGGACAGGTGTAGTTATACATACTAATTTAGGTAGGTCACTTATTAGTGAGGATGTAATGGAAAATATTTATGAGTTAGTTACTAATTATTCTAATTTGGAATTTGATTTAGAATTAGGTAAAAGAGGCTCGAGGTACAGCCATGTAGAAGAAATATTAACTAGAATTACAGGGGCAGAAAGTGCTTTAGTAGTGAATAACAATGCAGCTGCTGTTATGCTTGTGCTTAGCAGTTTAGCTAAAGAAAAGGAAGTTGTGGTTTCAAGGGGAGAGTTAGTGGAAATCGGAGGTTCATTTAGAGTACCAGATGTGATGGAGCAAAGTGGAGCCAAATTAGTAGATGTCGGTACTACAAACAAGACCCATATTTCTGATTATGAACAGGCGATTAGTGAAGAAACAGCGGCTTTGATGAAGGTTCATACTAGTAACTATAGAATATTGGGATTTACAGAAAGTGTTTCATTAGATGAGATAGTTAAGTTAGGCAGAAATAATAATATACCTGTAATAGAAGATTTAGGAAGTGGTGTATTAATTGATTTAAGTAAGTATGGATTAGAATATGAGCCTACTGTTCAAGATTCGATAAAAGCAGGAGCAGATATTGTTACATTTAGTGGCGATAAATTATTAGGTGGACCACAAGCGGGAATAATTGTTGGAAATAAGAAGTACATAGATATTATGAAAAAGAACCCATTAACCCGAGCAGTAAGGGTAGACAAATTTACTTTGTCATCACTAGAGGCAACTTTACGATTATACTTAGATGAAGAGGAAGCTATGGAAAAAATTCCAACTTTAAAAATGATTACAATGCCAATTCATGAAATAGAAAGAAAAGCTGTTAAATTATCAAATACATTAAAAGAAAGAGTAGAAGAAAACCTACAAGTAGAGGTAGTTGATGTGTTTTCACAAGTAGGCGGAGGTTCAATGCCATTAGAAGAATTACCAAGTAAGGGTGTTGTGATATATTCAAAAATGTTAAAGGCATCTTCAATAGAAAGAAAGTTAAGAGAGCAGGATATACCTATAGTTGCTAGAGTTTATAAAGAAAAGCTATACTTAGATTTAAGAACTGTTAAAGATGATGAAATAGAAATAATTTGTAAGACATTTAAGAGAATAATTGACAACACTTGAGGGAGTGTTCTAAATGAATAATATAATTATTGGGACAGCAGGCCACATTGACCATGGTAAAACTACTTTAATTAAAGCACTAACAGGAAGAGATACAGATAGATTGGAAGAAGAGAAAAAAAGAGGTATATCTATTGAGTTAGGTTTTACATATTTTGATTTACCTAGAGGAAGAAGAGCAGGAATTATTGATGTACCTGGCCACGAAAAGTTTATAAAAAATATGTTAGCTGGTGTTGTAGGTATGGATATTGTAGCTTTAGTCGTAGCAGCAGATGAAGGTGTCATGCCACAGACTAAAGAACATTTAGCTATACTTAATCTACTGGGAATTGAAAATGGGATAGTAGTTCTTACTAAAATTGATTTAGTAGATGATGAGTGGATGGAACTTGTAAAAGAAGATATTAAAGATAATTTAAGAGGAACATTTTTAGAAAATAGTCCTATATTACCAGTGTCTTCTACAGAAAAAACAGGTATAAAAGAAGTAATTAAAGTCATTGATAGATTAACAGAAGAAGTTCAAGAAAGGGATATAACCCAAACTCCAAGACTTCCAGTAGATAGGTCCTTTACTATAACAGGTTTTGGAACAGTAGTAACTGGAACATTACTATCAGGTGAATTTAAAGTAGGAGATGAAGTCCAAGTTTTCCCGGGGAATAAAGTAAGTAGAATAAGGTCGATTCAAGTACATGGTGAAAATACAGGGGTAGCGTATGCAGGTCAAAGAGTTGCTATTAACTTAGCGAATTTAAAGAAATATGAAGTGAGTAGAGGAAATGTTATAGCCCCTGTAGATTCTATGAAATCTACAATGATGCTTGATGTAAAATTAAAGTTACTAAAAGATTCTAAAAGAATAATTGAGAACAGGCCAAGGTTGAGATTGCATATTGGAACTACAGAAGTCCTTTGTAGAGTAGTGCTTTTAGATAGAGAACAACTGACTCCAGGAGAAAGTTGTTATGCACAGTTAAGATTAGAAGATGAAGTGGTGGCCAATAGAGGAGATAAATTTATTATAAGATTTTATTCACCAGTAATGACTATAGGTGGAGGTATAGTTCTAGAGGGCAATCCTCCAAAGAGGAAAAGGTTTGACCAGAAGGTTCTAGAGGAGTTAAAAGTTAAAGAAAAGGGAGATTCAAAAGAAATAGTGGAAAAAATAATAAAAAAAAATAGTGAAGAATTTCCAAATCTTAAAGACTTGAATGTTTTAACTACAATGTCAGAAGAAAAAATTAGAAAAATATTAGATAAACTTGTTAATGAAAAAAGGATTATTACTTTTAAGCTTTCAGATAATATTTATGCAATTCATAAAGAATATTATAGCCATTTAATGCAACAGATTTCGGAAGGACTTAAGGAATTCCATGAAAATAATCCTTTAAAGATAGGTATGCTTAAAGAAGAATTGAAAAGTAAGTATTTAAACCATATAAAACCTAAATTAGCAGATACTTTTATAAACCGTTTAACAGAAGAAAATGTTATCAAGCAAGATAATGAATATGTTTCTCTGAAAGATTTTGAAGTGAAATTTAATGAAACACAGGAAAAGATTAAAAGGGAGATAGAGAAAGAATATTTAAATATTAAATTTCAACCATTAAAGTTTGAAGAATTACCTAACAGGTTAAAATATGATAGTATAGATATTAAAGAAGTATTTGAAGCATTGATACAATTTGGAGTATTAATTAGATTGAAAGATAATATTATCCTTCATAAAAAAAACTATTTAGAAAGCATAGATATAACTAAAGCTCATATTAAAGAGTATGGTTGTATAACAGTAGGTGAATTAAGAGATATATTAAATACAAACAGAAAATATGCTATTGCTATATTAGAGGATTTTGATAGTAAGAAAATTACTAAGAGAATAGATAATAAAAGGGTTTTATACTAGAAAATATGACTAAATCTAGCAAAAACTATTTATAGATTTGGAATGTGTAGGTATTCATTTTTTTATTATATGTTTTTATGTATAATATAGTTATTGATGATTTTTTTATACATTTTTATATAAAAGATTATTGTATTGGTATGGATGGAAATAATATTTATGAGGTGATAAAATGAGTAGTAGAATCTTAATAGTTGATGACGAGGCTCTATTGGTTAAAGGATTAAAATATAGTTTAGAGCAAGATGACTATGAAGTAGATGCAGCTTATGATGGAAAGGAAGCATTAGAAAAGGCCCAAAAGCAAAGATATGATCTTATAATATTAGATTTGATGTTGCCAGGTATGGATGGATTAGAAGTTTGTCAGAAAATAAGAGAGAAGTCTCAAGTTCCTATTATTATGCTAACTGCAAAAGGTGAAGATATAAATAAGATATTGGGTCTAGAATATGGAGCCGATGACTATTTAACAAAACCGTTTAATATTCTAGAATTAAAGGCAAGGATAAAAGCTATATTAAGAAGGGTAAGTGCACAAGATACTAAGGTAGGAGAACAAGTAATCAAAGTAGATGATTTTACTATAAATACTTTGGGAAGAAAGGTAACTGTTGGAGGAAAGGAAATAAATCTGACTGCAAAAGAATTTGATTTATTACTTTTGTTAGCAACTAATCCGGGAAAAGTATTTACAAGAGAAGAACTACTAGAAATAATTTGGGGATATGAATATTTTGGAGACTTAAGAACAGTTGATGTTCATATTAGAAGGCTGAGAGAAAAAATAGAAAAAGATTCAAATAACTACGAATACATATTAACAAAGTGGGGAGTTGGTTATTATTTTAGGAGCACTCCTAAATAGGAAGAACAGGTTTATTAGTGTTAGGTGGAAGCTTGTTTCCACCTATTTGTTATTGGTAATAATCACTTTACTAACAATTAATGTATTTGTAAGTAGAACTTTATTAAATATATATATTCAAGAAAGAAAATCTGAGCTTTTTACAAGTGCCAACATAATATCAAAAAGAGCTAATTATTATTTGAGAATAGACCCATCTTTTAATTTAGGTAAATTTCTAAATACAACAATTAAATCTTATAGTGAAGATATAAATTCTAGAATATTAATATTAGACGATGATAGCATAGTAAAAAGCGACTCAAACGATAAATTTACAGATAAAATTTTAAGACATGTAGAAATAACTAATGCTTTAAAGGGAATAAGTCACTCATCTATTCATAATTTTGAAGAATTAGGTTATGTATTATATATAGCAGTGCCTATTAAATACGAAGGTAAAGTAATAGGAGCTACCTTTATATCATCATCTTTAAATGATATATATGATACTGTTGGTGAAATAACGGACAAACTGAGAATAATATCTATGGCTAGTATTTTTTTAATAGCTATTTTAAGTTTTGCATTTGCAAATTTTTTGTCTAAACCTATAGAGGAATTTACAAGAGCTATTAAAAAAATGGCTAAAGGTAAATTGGGATGCAAAGTAGAAATCAAAACTAATGATGAATTTAAACATTTAGCTAATGCATTTAATATAATGAGTACAAAGTTAAATGAAGTAGACATACAGAGAAAAGATTTTGTTGCTAATGTATCCCATGAATTGCGCACGCCATTAAGTTCAATTAAATTATTATCTGAATCTCTGTTACATCAACAAGAGGAAGATGTCAATATATACAGAGAATTTTTAAAAGATATAGACTCTGAGATAGATAGGCTTAACAAAATTATTGATGATTTACTTGTTTTAGTTGATTTAGATAAAGAAAAACTTAGTCTAAATTATCAGACTACTTATATTAATTTTTTACTAGAAAAAATAATATCTAGACTATTACCTTTAGCAGAGAAAAAGCATATAGACCTTAAAGTAGACTTTAAAGAAAAGTTACAAATTAAGGTAGATAAAGATAAAATACAACAGGCTATAATAAATATTGTTCATAATGCAATAAAGTACACACCAGAAGGTGGAGTAGTAGAGGTAAGCTTATATTCGGAGGGAGAATATATAGTTGTAAAAGTTAAAGATAATGGAGTAGGAATACCTAAGGAAAGTTTACCACACATATTCGATAGATTCTATAGAGTAGATAAAGCAAGAGCTAGAAGTACAGGAGGTACTGGGTTAGGTTTATCAATTGCATACCAAATAATCACACTACATCAGGGAACAATAGAAGTTGAAAGTGAAGTGAATAAAGGAAGTACATTTTATATAAAAATACCTTATAGTTCAGGATTAGGAAGTTAAAATATTGCTATGTTTAATTAGCTATACTTAAGAAATATGTAAGGTGTTATCTGGGGGAAGATATATGAACAGAAAAGTAATACTTATGTTATTAATATTAATACTAGTTCTTATAAGTTGTAAGTCATATGAAAGAATTGACTTAAATGAAAGTAAATATCCAATTATATCACCATTTCCAGAGAGAAAAGATAGAAAGGTAGTTATATATTATCCAGATTCTCAATTAAGATATTTAGTAACTGAAAATAGAGAAATTGAAGTAGAGGAAGAACAGAATATAATTAAAATTATTATAAATGAGTTCTTAAAGGGACCAAAAAGCGAATATTCAAAGAGCTTAGTATCTCCTAATACGAAACTATTGTCATTAGATGTTATTGGAGATACAGCATATGTTAACTTTAGTGGAGACTTAATTGATAGCAATTTAGATGAGCGTAATGAAGCATTATTGCTTTATTCTATTGTTAATACAATAACTGAAATAGATACAATAAAAAATGTACAAATACTTATTGATGGAAAAGATAGAAACATTTTCATCAATAATTACAAAATAGATAAGCCGTTAGAAAAAAGTGAATTTTTGGTAAATAAAACATATGTAAGTCCTATGAGTGTAATTAAGAATTATTACGATAGTTTACTTAATAAAAACTATGACAAAGCAATGAGATATGTAAAATTAAATGGGAATATAGATATTAATTATGCAACTATAAAAGCTTATTTAAAAAGCAATTATACTTTTATGTCAAATTATAATATTATAAAGTATTATATAGAAAAGTATGATACTAATACAAGAGTGGATTTTGTAATGGATATAAACTATTCCAGCCCTGATAGGATTAGAAAAACAGAATCTTTTAACTTAGCTTATAAGAGAGAGGGATACAAAATAAATATAGAATTTGATTAGAAAAACCCGAAGCTATTTTAGCCTTCGGGTTAAATATTAAAATTCTTTATCTCATTTTCCAATTCTTGTGCTAGGTCTTGAAGATGTGCAGAATTTTTTCTTACTTCTTCAATCATAGCAAGAGTTTCTTCAGTACTTGCTGATACTTCCTCTGTGGAAGCTGAAATTGAAGATGTTGATTCAGCTACTTCATTTATAAAAGTTAGGATTTCCTCTTTTTTATCTACCATATTTTTATTTAATACTTTTATTTCATTCACTTCTTTTACCAATCGAGTAATTTGATTTGAAATATGAGTAAATATTTCTTTAGTTTCGTTAACAACTTTTTTTTGTTGATTTAATATAGTGCGATTTATGCTTATTGATTCAACTGCATTTGTTGATTTCTGTTGGATTTTAGAAATTAATGCTTCGATTTTCATTGTTGCATCTTTACTTTGCTCAGCAAGTTTCCTAACTTCTTCAGCAACAACTGCAAATCCTTTTCCTGCTTCCCCAGCCCTTGCTGCTTCTATTGATGCATTTAATGCTAATAGATTTGTTTGTTCAGATATTTCATTAATAGTAGATACTATTTGTCCAATTTCATTAGAATTTATATCCATTTCATTTATTACCTTAGCTAAATCTTCACTTGAGATAACCATTTGTTTAGTCTTATCTGTTAAGAAAGAGATTGTTTTGATACCTTTTTTATTTAACTTTTCTGTATTTTTAAAGGAAGATTGCATTTTATCTATTGAATTTGAAACTAATTCAATATTTTCAGCAAGTTCTTTTGCTTTAATGCTTCCATCTTCTGCGATATTAGCTTGTATTGAGCTTTCTTTTGCAATATCTGCTATAGCTTGTGTAACCTCTTCAGATGCTATTGCAATTTGGTCACCTATTTGTTTTACAGTAGCCGAATTATCTGTAACAGTTTTCGAAGATACTACAATTTTGCTCACAAGATTTTTAATTCCTTCTATCATTGTGTTAAAGCTATCCGCTATACTATTAAATTCATCCTTAGTATTCAAGTTAGTTTGCACTGTTAAATCACCATTAGCTGCTTTTTCAAATGATGTTTTCAAGTGGTTCAATCTTTTAACAATTATATTAACTACTAAGCTTGATACGATAAGTAAAATAATAATAACTATTCCTATCATTAAAATAGTAAAACGTCGTATATCATTTGCTTTAGAATAAAGGTCATCAACTTTGCTTCCAGCCATTATTTTCCAATTTGTTTTATCGTTTGTTACAAAGGTTAATAGTTCTTTACTAGTTTTATATTGTTCTTCTTGATTTTCTTTTAAAAGCTTTAGTAAACTTTCATCTTTTATCTTTTGACCCATTTTTATTTTATTAGGATGTATTAAGTATTTGCCTTCATCACTTACAACATATAAGTAGCCTGATTTACCTAATTCTATAGAACGAATCTTATTTAGAAGCATGTCTAACTTAATATCCATAGCAAAAACACCGTAAGTCTCTCCATCATGTTCAATTGCTTTTGAGATTGTAATAACTATAGATTTCTTTTCTCTATCTAGATAAGGCTTAGTCCAAACAACTTCGCCTTTATTCTTAATTGCATTTATATACCATTCTTCTGTATGACAATTATAATCCCCATTAATACCATATATATAATGTTTTTTGTCATAATACATATTATGATTTCTAGTACCTATATAACAGGTTTTAATGTCAGGTCTTTTTTTGAGAGTACTCATTAGTTCTCTTATGTACATTCCAGAAGTTACTTGTATTCTATCTTCTGTTTCTAAGTTTATTTCTTTAGATTTCAATTTTTCATTGAAATTTGATTCTTCTTCCTTTTCTACTATATAAACAAATCCTTTTTGCTTTGAAACCATTTCAACCGTATTAGATAGACTAGAAAAGTATTCATTTAATCTTTCATTTACCTGCTTAGTAATTTGATACGCTTCTTCATTTGCTTGAATAGTTAATGTATCATAGAACTTATTATAAGAAAAATATCCCATAAAAATTAATGGTATAAGAGCAATAAATGAAAAAAGGATGGTTAATTTGAACCTAAAAGAGTGAATTCCTAATTTGTTATTGTTTTTATTTCTTTCTTGTTTCAATATCTTTTTGAAATTAAATTTCAACCCTACCCCTCCTAGGTTATTTATTCATTTTAGCTTATTGCAAAACTCTAAAAGTGTTGAAATTTAGAGTTTTTATTAAATTTATTACA
>NZ_ARZA01000235.1 GCF_000387765.1 Caldisalinibacter kiritimatiensis | reverse complement strand
TAGACTATGCATATAATAACACTATACAAAAACAATGGTACAAATGTACTATATAAACACTATTTACAAATATTAGAAACTGAATTACAATAAAGTTAACGGTAAATCAAATAATATAAACACAAATTGAACGGAGAGATGAACATGGAGTTATTAACAATAGGTGAAAAAATAAGGTTGATGGAGGGTTGAGGGGATAAAAGTTTAGTAAGTATTATGTTTATTTAGATATAAGAAAGGGGTGAAAATATGTTATATCCAAGAGCACCAAATGAAAAAAGTCTACTAACTAATATGTTACTTAACTTAAGTATACTGTGAATATAAAAGGTTTTTAAAATTAAGGCATCAAAGTTACTCTGAATTTTTGGTATTGCTAATACAAAATGGGGGTTAGATTATGAAAAAAATTGTTAGCATTTTATTGGTCTTTACCGTTCTCACGTTCTCGACAACTGGGGTTTTTGCAGCTACTACTTATAGCTCACAGGTATCTTATGCAATGAAATCTTCTATATTGGCAAATAAGATGCTCACCCCAAAAGAGGCTTTTCAAATTGAGTCGGAAATTGCTATATTAAATAATTATCACATAGATACATCAATCATTAAAAGAGTTAATATGAAGGCAAGGGGTAACGAATATATCTTAAACTATAAGAATGTTGATGAAAAAGTAATTATAGAAAGCAGTGATAATGAAAGTATAACTATTGTTGCTAGTGATGGAAAAAAAAGTAATGTGATTTCTTTTATGAAGGACGGTAGTATTATACTTGATGGATATAAAGTTCAACTATCTCAAGTAGATCAGATGGATACGAATATAGCTGTTATGGCAAACGGAACAGTTTGGAAAAGTGAGAAGTCTCTTTCTCCATATGGTAGTTTAACGCCTTCTGATTATGACGATTATTTGAGTTCGGGAAAACAGAATATTGATCTAGGAAAGGCTCTAGACGAGCTTACAATTACTGCCTTATCAGCGGTTATCGGCTTACTTCACCCTTATTTAGGAATAGCAGTATCGTTGGCAACCGTAGCTCGAGGCGTTTATAATGTTCTTGTTGAAGTAAATCCTGAAACTGAGTATTTGGGTTGTGCATATATAACTTACATAGCTGGAGCCAGTGATTACAAATATATTAATAAATTTTATGCGAATAAAGAATGTACAGGAACGTATCGTAAAGAAATCAGCTATGAACACTTTATAGTTTATTAAAAGTGCTGATTGTATTAATGAAGATGCAAGATTTTTAGATAGAGTAAAATAAAGTGAACCAAAGTATATAATAAAAAGGTAAAGTCATCGGTAACTCTTAATAAGGTAATTGTCTAGAAAACCACAAAGGAGTAGATAAACCGATGGCTTACCTGAGGAATGACTTCAAGCAGATAAATCTGTTGAGATTTTCAAGGTTTTCACGTACATTACTTGATACTATCGTTTTTTTATTGGAAGAATAGGGGGGGAGATTGGATAAAAATGATGATTAAGAAGAAGAACTATAAAAATAAAATAGTTTATAATAATTATCAGTTTTATGAGAATGCTGCATTGGCTGGATTTATAGAGAAGCAGACGACAGAAGGATATAGTCTTTGTGGCGCAATGGGAAAATTTTTAAATATACTAAAATTTTGTTATGCAAAAACTGAAGTGCCAAAGTCATATGCTATTTTTCGCAAGCATTTAGATGAAGAGATAGATGAAGAGATTGAAAAAATAAAAACTGGAAATGGTAAAATGATATACCAGAACAATATATATATCATATTCGAAAATGCTTCTAGCGAAGTTGGTGAAAGGAAATCAGAAATGATTGAAAAAAAGCAAAATATTTTACTTGGTGTTCCCATAAAAAAATCTATAGCTTTCGTTTTTATGTTGTTTGTGATTTCTGTAATCAGTTTGGTTCTGAAAATATTATTGATAGAAGACGGAAATTTATATTTTAATCTTTTGAGCTTAGGGCTTTACTTGGCTTTAATTATTACTTTCCTTTTTTATTTTATAGGTGATTTACACGATATTATTGCAGGTAAGGGAATATCTATAGATGGTAAAATGTATTTTTCTAGACGTACAAAATTTAAAGATATATTGTTTCGCATTGGTGATATACTTAAATTTGGAATATTATTGGGAAGTATTTGCATCAGCGTTGCGCTTTTGTTAAATATAAAGGATGGAGTCATAGCGATTAATGTTTTTAGAATGTGGTTGATATACTGTATCATTGGTTATACATCCAGGTTACGGTTCCAACGATCCTATATATCTTTGCTGGTAATTGAAGTGTTTCTAATAACACTTAGCTTCTGATAAAATAGAATCAGGAATTATGTTGTTTTACTGGTGTTAGTATTGCTTATAATAATAAATGGTACAAATGTACTATATAAACATTATTTACAAATAACAGAAAGTAAGTTACGATAAAGTTAACAGTAAATAAAATAATATAAACATAAGTTAATAAGTATACATTAAGGGTTAAGATATCTGCTTATGTAGTAGCCATTGTACAAACTTTAATGTATAAGCAACCTTCACCTAATAAAGATTAGATTAACTCAGAAAATGTTCCAAAAAAGTATAAAATTCACTCTTAATTTATGAAGGGTGAGATTATGTTATATCCAAGAGCACCAAATGAAAAAAGCCTACTAACTCAAATAAATGCCGGCTAGCATGTTTGACAGAGTTAATAGGCTACTTAATATAAGTATACTGTAGATATAAAAGATTTTCAATATTTGGGTGTTAAAAATTACTCTAAACTTTTGACACTACGTAAAGTTATAAGGGGGAAATAAAATAAAAAGATTAATTTCAATGTTTTTAGTTACTATGATGATATTTGTTATTACTGTACCATCATTTGCTATTAGTGAGAAAGGAGATAGTGACTATATAAAATATAAAAATGCATTAGAAAATGTGGAAAAAAGTAATATTTCTGAGGAAGAAAAAACTATAATGAAAAAATTAATAAATGAAAAATACCAGTATATAGTTGCAAAGAAGAATGGCAAAGATTCTGAAATGCCAAAAGAAGAATTTACAATGATACAATCTACAAGTTCTTCTAATCCGTTTGAATGCATAGCTACTTATACAAAATCTGTAGATGATATTAAACATGATGCTAATACTCTTATGGCATTAGGTACACTATCAAGTGGTATTGGATTTTTTGCTAAAAAGGTTCCTCTAATTGGATGGGGAGTTTCAGCAACAGGAGCCTTCTTTCAGATAGCTGGAGCAACTGTTTGGTTATCTGTTTCGGACTTAGAAGATGACGCTGTGTATACAGGGGAGAACTGGTTCAGATGGACAGATGAAACAAATTATGAATATGAAGTATATACTAAAACATATGTAACTTATGATGGAGAATTAATTTCAGAAGTTGAGAAAAGTGGTATACAGCAAGGGGATTGGAATGAATAAAAATGAACAAAGATGATAGTAATTATGTAAGTCTAATAAGATATATATTATATGTGGTATTGATGATTACAGGAGTTATGACTCTTATTAATCAAGAGAATTTAGTTTATATGCTTATAGCAGTAATGGTTACTTCTATATTTGGAATTTTTACTGAACTATTATCGCAAAATAAAAAGTTGATGAAAATCGTTACAAATTTGGTTATTTTAATACTATTTACCCTTGTATATATAAATATGAGATAGTTTAGCCAATTTTTAATTTTAGAAGGTAGTGTAAAAAATCTGTGCTTAAGTAAAAAACAAAACTCCTTTCTGGCAATAATTAACATTAGAAATCAAAACCAGAAAGGAGTTTTTCTATGTCAACATTACCAAGAGAAGTTTTAAGAGAAATGATTAAGGTTGGTAACTTAAAAACAGCTGATAATCTTCATTCTTTTCATTAGTTAATTTATCTTGTATTTCTAGACCTATCAAAGTATTTTGTTTTATAGTTCTCCATTAATCTGTAGACTATGCATATAATAACACTATACAAAAACAATGGTACAAATGTACTATATAAACACTATTTACAAATATTAGAAACTGAATTACAATAAAGTTAACAGTAAATCAAATAATATAAACACAAATTGAACGGAGAGATGAACATGGAGTTATTAATAATAGGTGAAAAAATAAGAAGGTTAAGAAAAGAGAAAAACATGTCATTAAGGGAACTAGGTGAAGACTTTGTTATATACAAGAGCACCAAATGAAAAAAGCCTACTAACTCAAATAAATGCCGGCTAGCATGTTTGACAGAGTTAATAGGCTACTTAATATAAGTATACTGTAGATATAAAAGATTTTCAATATTTGGAAAGTTAAAATTTATTCTAAACTTTTGACACTATATAAATATTATTCTTAACATGCCCAGCTATTTTCTAGTTCAGCAATTAAATTAGCACATTCAACAATCATATCAATAACATTGTTATCGCAGTAGTTCCCTTTTTCATGCTCTATATCAATTTTTTTCTGAAGTTCTTTTATTTTACTATATTTTTCCTCTATTGTCATATTCATATCTCTCCTTTATAAAAATGAACTTAATTATCCCAATTACTAAAATATATTACATCTTTATTATACTTATGCCCTTAAAATAAGCCAATAAACTTAATAAAGATTTTATTGTATTTACATAGATTTTACAGTTTTGAGGAAGATTTAACCATATAAAAAAACGAGTCAAAGGAATCCCCTTGACTCGTTTTTTTATCCTATATTTAAGTTTATACTATTTTCTATAAATTTTGCAAAGTAAACTGTACTAATATTATCTCCTCTATCATTATCAAACTTATGGATAAGTTTATATCCAAATTTCTCTAGAACCTTTAATTGAGGTATATTGGAGCTCCAAGTTCTTCTCACTATATATGGCAGGACTAAATCAGTAGGCAGCTGATTTTCAATAAAGTTATTAAGCATAGTTGCGATTCCTAACCCACGATAAGATGGATGAACACATGCAACTTTTACATAGTTACATGGAGTATATTGGGCTATCAATTCTTCATAATAATCATGAAAGAAAATTGAAAATCCAACAAGTTGCTCTTCCATAAATGCAAGAACATACTTAGCATTTTCTATAAATAGCCCTTCAAAATATTTTACAGGACCATTAGTACTATTTTCTCTTGAAGATAAAGTTGGATAAAAGTCTTTATCACACATACAAAGAAGGTCCCACATTTGAGCTTTAAAAGCTAAGATGTCTATATTATTATCAATAAATAATATTTTTATCTTGTTCACCCCATTTGATTTAATTTTTAATTAAATAAAAGTCCTATACTTTCTTAGTAGTCCTGCCCCACCTCCTTTACGTAAAGTTAGGAATCTGAAATAATTATATACCATAATATATGAAAGAACAAGAGAAAAATACAGAGTAAAATAGATATATTTTTAACACATCAATACACATGGATATATATGGACAATAAGGCTGATATATCAAAAAATATGTCCTGTATATTAACCTTAGTAAATTTATAGAGAGACTATACTTAGATAATCTCTAGAATAATGAAAAATGATATAATAGGATAAAATGAAGTGAATAGTAATGGGGTGAACAAATGTATAAGAAAATAGAGATTACAAAAAGGGAATTGGAGCATTTAAAAAGCTGTGACAAAAATATGAGAAAGCTAATAGAGTATGTTGGAGACATAGAAAGATATTATATAGAGGACCCATTTTTAGCATTAATCAATAGTATAGTATTTCAACAATTAGCCTATAATGCTGCAAATGCTATATGGAATAGGTTTCTAAGTTTATATGATAATATAACACCTGAAAAGGTAATAAATACTGAATTTGATACCCTTAGGAAATGTGGACTTTCAAAAACTAAAATTGAGTATATAAAAAATATTTGTAGAGCAATTATTAACAATGAACTTGATATAGAAAATATTGATAAATTAAGTGATGAACAAATTATTGATAAATTAGTAAAAATTAAAGGAATAGGAATTTGGACAGCTGAAATGTTTTTACTCTTTTCATTAAATAGAAGAAACGTATTAAGCTATAAGGATTTAGGGATAAGAAAGGGGATAAAATGGCTTTTTAATATGAAAAAGGAACCGACTAAAGATGAATTTGAAAAGATAAAAGAAAAATTTTCACCATATAACACAGTAGCTTCGTTATATTTGTGGGAAATAACTTCGAGAGGATTACTTAATTATGATAGTACAGATATTTTAGATAGAAATATAGGATATTTTGATTCACCTTTAGGACTTATAGAGCTTCAATCAAAGGATGGCAAGCTAGTAAGTTTAGATTTTGCAAAGGAAAAAGTACTTGAAGAAAAGTTAGATTCAGTACTAGAAAAGACTAAACAGCAGTTAAAAGAATATTTCACTGGAAAGAGAAAAAAATTTGATATTCCAATTGAGCTTAATGGCACTGATTTTCAAAAAAGAGTATGGAAAGAGTTAATGAATATTTCATATGGAAAAACATTAACATATAAAGAAGTTGCAGTGAATATAGGTAATAAAAATGCCAGTCGTGCTGTAGGTAATGCTAATAATAAGAATAAAATAGCTATAATCATTCCTTGTCATAGGGTGATAGGAAGTAGTGGTAAATTAATTGGATACGAAGGTGGATTATGGCGAAAAAAATGGCTGCTACAACATGAGCAACAAAGAGAGAACTCTAGCAAATCAACAGCAATGGAATAAAAAGGAAATGTCGAAAATTATAAAAAGATGTTGAAAGATTAATTAGAATAGTGTATAATCGATGTGAAAACGGTAACATGTTTATAATCATACTATTTTATTGTATAATATTACTAGAGGTTTGTAATAAAAGAAGTAAGAGTTTTAATAAATCTA
This sequence comes from Caldisalinibacter kiritimatiensis, assembly GCF_000387765.1. Taxonomy (NCBI): domain Bacteria; kingdom Bacillati; phylum Bacillota; class Tissierellia; order Tissierellales; family Thermohalobacteraceae; genus Caldisalinibacter; species Caldisalinibacter kiritimatiensis. Next base: position 6,502 of record NZ_ARZA01000235.1, on the reverse strand, counting down.
GGCCATTTAGTTAAATTGAGCCTTAGCTGATTTTTAAGCACAAATGTAAACGCTTACACAATTAGAGGTGAATACTGTGGCAGTTACAATAGATGACATTGCAAAAGCAGCAGGAGTATCAAGGGCTACTGTATCAAGGGTTTTAAACGACTCTGGATACGTAAAGGATGAAACAAGAAAAAAGGTATTAAAGGCTATAAAAGAGTTAAACTATACTCCTAGCGCTATTGCTAGAAGTTTATCTAAAAAGAAAACAAATACAATTGGAGTTGTGGTTCCTGAAATAAATAACCCTTTCTTTGGTGAAATAATAAAGGGCGTAAATCAAGTTGCAGATGAACATAATTTAAACTTGATATTATGTAATACAGACGAAGATGTAGATAAGGAACTCAAAGCACTAAAATTACTAAAAGAACAGAGAATACAAGGTATACTGATAACCCCTACATCAACAGATAGTGATTATAATAGTGAATATTTATGGACAATAGAGAACTTAGGCATACCAGTAGTATTAATAGATGGACACGTTAAATACTCTAACTTTAATGGGGTTTTTATTGACCATATAAAGGGTGCTTATGATGCAGTAAAAACTTTAATCGATGAAGGACATGAAAAAATTGCAATAATTACAGGTAGAATGGATTCAAGGCCTGCTAAAGAGAGGTTAGCAGGATATAAAAAGGCTTTAAAAATGCATAATATACCTATAAGAGAAGAGTATATTTTTTATGGTGATTATACCCATGAAAAAGCCTATAAAATAACAAAAGAGATTTTAAAAATGAAGGATCGACCTACAGCTATCTTTGTAAGTAGTAATATGATGGTTTTAGGATGTATAAAGGCTTTTGACGAAGAGAATATACAAATACCTAAGGATATGGCAATTATAGGCTTTGACAAAGTAGAAGTTTTAAATATAATAGGAATGAACATAAGTTTTATTAATGGACCTACTATTGAAATGGGTAAAACTGCTATGAACATGCTTATAGATATTTTACAAAGTGGAAAAACCACAGAAACAGAGATAAAGACGATAAAGCTATTACCTCAATTGGTATTAAAGGGGTCTGAAAAGTTTATTGAATGACCCTGTATAAGTTTTTGCTGCATGTGTAACCGGTTACATATACGGAAATAATTAAATGCACTTTGATTTTCTAATCCAAATTACTATAAGGTATTAATTAATTTTTATTTCTAGGACAAATTTGTTTCATCTTAAGTTAAATATACATTTAATACTAATCCATAAAAAAGGAGATGATAAGAATGAAGCTGGAAAAATACATAGACCATACATTATTAAAGCCTGAGGCAACAGAGGAGCAAATAAGAAAGGTTTGTGAAGAAGCTAAAAAATACAAATTTGCATCAGTATGTGTAAATTCATACTATGTTCCATTAGTAAGCAAGGAGCTTAAAGGAACTGATGTTAAGACATGTGTAGTTGTAGGATTTCCATTAGGAGCTACAACAAAAGAGGTAAAGGCCTTTGAAACAAAACAGGCAATAGAAAATGGAGCTAACGAAGTAGATATGGTAATAAATATAGGTGCATTAAAGGATAAAAAATACGATGTAGTAAAAGAAGATATCAAAGCAGTAGTAGAATCTGCAAAGAATAAAGCATTAGTAAAGGTTATAATAGAAACTTGCTTACTAACAGAAGAAGAAAAAATTAAGGCTTGTGAGCTTTCAAAAGAAGTAGGAGCGGATTTTGTTAAGACTTCTACAGGATTTTCAACAGGTGGAGCAACAGTTGAGGACATAAAGCTTATGAGAGAAACGGTAGGACCAGAAATGGGAGTAAAAGCATCAGGAGGAGTAAGAACAAAGGAGTTTGCAGAAAAAGTAATTAATGCAGGAGCAAACAGAATAGGTGCTAGTTCTTCAATAGCAATAGTTGAGGGAATTAAAAATTCAAGCTCTGATTATTAATAAATACAAAGGAGGTATATTATGATTGATAGAGTAATATGGATTGTGTTAGACAGTGTTGGTATGGGGGAAATGCCAGATGCAGATAAGTATGGTGACGTTGGAGCAAACACTATAGGTAATGTATCAAAGGCTCTAGGAGGACTTAACATACCAAATTTAGAGAAGCTTGGACTAGGAAATATAGAAGGAATGAAAGGTGTTAATAAGGTAGAAAACCCATTAGGATGCTACGGAAGATTTGCAGAAATGTCAAATGGTAAGGATACAACAACAGGACACTGGGAAATGGTTGGTGTTTATTCAGAAAAGCCATTTCCAACATATCCAGAGGGTTTTCCAAAGGATATAATTGAAAAGTTTGAAAAGGAAACGGGAAGAAAGGTTATAGGAAATAAACCAGCTTCAGGTACAGTTATAATTGAAGAATTAGGAGAGGAACATATTAAGACAGGTAATTTAATAGTGTATACATCGGCTGATAGCGTATTTCAAATAGCTGCCCATGAAGAAGTTGTACCAGTAGAAGAATTATATAAAATATGTGAAATAGCACGTAATATACTAGTTGGAGACCATGCTGTTGCCAGAGTTATAGCAAGACCATTTGTAGGTGAACCTGGAAACTTTACAAGAACTGCAAATAGAAGAGATTTTTCATTAGTACCACCCCATGATACATTATTAGATAATCTTAAGAATAAAGGACTTAATGTTATGGCAGTAGGTAAAATTGAAGATATATTTTCAGGAAAGGGAATTACAGAAGCAGTACACACAAAGGATAACATGGACGGAGTAGATAAGACATTAGAATATATGAAAGAAGATAAAAAAGGACTTATTTTTACAAACTTAGTTGACTTCGATATGAAGTGGGGACATAGAAATAACTATAAAGCATATGGAAAAGGATTAGAAGAATTTGATGCAAGACTTCCAGAGATACTTGATGCAATGAGGGATACAGATGTATTAATCATTACTGCAGACCATGGATGTGACCCTACTACTGAAGGAACAGACCACACAAGAGAATATGTACCTTTTATAGCATATGGTAAAGAGCTAAAAAATAATGTTGACCTTAAGACAAGAAAGACTTTTTCGGATATAGGTCAAACAGTAGCAGACATATTTGATGTTGAGCCTATAAAGAATGGAGAGAGCTTCTTAAATATTATTAAAAAATAGGAGGCCAGATATGGATAAAAATTTACTTATTAGGAAGGCATTAGAGGCCAAGGAAAAGGCATATACTCCTTATTCAGGATTTAAAGTGGGAGCTGCTTTGATTACGAAGAGTGGAAAAATCTATACAGGCTGCAATATAGAAAACGCATCATATACACCTACTATATGTGCAGAAAGAACGGCTATTGCTAAAGCTGTATCCGATGGAGAAAGAGAAATAGTAGCTATAGCAGTAACAGGTGATTCAGAGTGGACATATCCATGTGGAGTTTGTAGACAGGTGATTAGAGAATTCGGTAAGGATGCAATAGTTATTGTGGCAAAATCAGAAGAAGAATATAGAGAATATAAGTTAAGTGAGCTGCTTCCACATAGCTTTGGTCCTGAAGACTTAAAATAATATTGTTTGAGGTGATGACTATGAGAATGTACGACATAATTATGAAAAAGAGAAATGGTGGGGAACTTACTACTGAAGAAATAAATTATTTTATAGAAGAATATACAAAGGGAAATATACCAGACTATCAAGTTTCAGCATTAATGATGGCAATTTATTTTCAAAAGATGAACAAAAGAGAAACTGCTGATTTGACAAAGGCAATGGTAAACAGTGGAGTAACAATAGATTTATCAGATATAAAGGGAGTAAAAGTAGATAAGCATAGTACAGGTGGTGTTGGTGATACTACTACACTAATCCTAGGACCTATAGTTGCAGCTGCAGGAGTGCCTGTTGCTAAAATGTCAGGTAGAGGGTTAGGTCACACTGGAGGTACTATAGATAAATTAGAGTCCTTTAAAGGTTTCTCTGTAGAAATGACAAGAGAGCAGTTTGTAAACAATGTAAATGACAAAAAGATTGCAATAGGAGGGCAAACAGCAGATTTAGCTCCAGCTGATAAAAAACTTTATGCCCTTCGTGATGTTACTGCTACTGTAGATAATATTTCTCTTATCGCTAGTAGTATTATGAGTAAAAAGATAGCAGCAGGGGCAGATGCTATAGTATTGGATGTAAAAACAGGTAGTGGAGCTTTTATGAAAGAAGAAGAGGCTTCCTTTGAATTGGCAAAAGAGATGGTTGACATAGGAAATAACGTAGGTAGAAATACTGTTGCTGTAGTAACAGATATGGACCAACCACTAGGTTTTGCAGTAGGGAATGCTTTAGAGGTAAAGGAAGCTATAGATACATTAAAAGGTGAAGGGCCAGTGGACTTAACTGAGCTATGCTTAACCCTTGGCTCACACATGTTAGTATTAGGTGGACAGGCAGAGTCAGTTGAAGAAGCAAGAAAAATATTAGAGGATATTATAAGCTCAGGTAAAGGATTAGCTAAATTAAGAGAGTTAGTAGAAGCTCAAGGTGGAGACCCATCATATGTAGATAATCCATCCTTACTTCCAAAAGCATCAATTGAACAACCTGTGATAGCAGCTAAAGAAGGATATATTAAGTCTATAAAGGCTGATGATATAGGAAAGGCAGCATTAGTTCTTGGTGCAGGTCGTGAAACTAAAGAAAGTGAAATAGATTTATCAGTTGGAATTGTTCTTCATAAGAAAATAGGAGACTATGTAAAAGAGGGAGAAGCAATTGCTACTATACATGCTAATTCAGAAGAAAAACAAAAGACAGCTGAAGAGATGATTTTAAGTGCTTATGAAATAGTTAGTGAAGAAGTAAAAAAGAACAAGCTAATAAAAGGAATAGTTACAAAGGATGGAATAAAAACATTTTAACTTTTATTAAATTGAATAGGGTAGCTTTAAAAACTACCCTATTCTTCATATAAATTCAATTATTTTACTAATATTACAAACGTTTTCAAAGAAAACCATAAATTAAAAACACTAAAGAAAAGAAAGGAGAAAAACAAATGGAAAATTTAATTAGTTTAGTAGGATTAATAATCATGATAGGTATTGCTTATTTAATATCTGACAACAAGAAGGCTATTAACTGGAAATTAGTTGGTACAGGTGTAGGAATGCAGATAGTTTTTGCTCTACTAATTTTAAAGTGGAAACCAGGTCAAATAGCTTTTAGTTACTTAAACGACTTAGTTACTAAGCTATTAGATTTTACTAAAGAGGGGACAAGCTTCTTAGTTGGTGACCTTCTTAATACAGAAAGCTTTGGTTACATTTTTGCAATACAGGTTTTACCTACAATTGTTTTCTTCTCTGCATTAATGGCAATTTTATATCATATAGGTATTATGGATAAAATCATAACTTTTATAGCAAAGTTCTTAGCTAAGTACTTAGGAACAAGTGGAGCAGAAACCTTATCAGCAACAGCTAACATATTTGTTGGACAAACTGAAGCACCTCTAGTAATTAAGCCGTTTATTAAAACAATGACAAAATCAGAGTTATTAACAGTTATGACAGGTGGTATGGCTACAGTTGCAGGTGGAGTTATGGCAGGATATGTGTCAATGGGTGTAGATGCTGGACACTTAATTGCTGCTAGTATCATGTCAGCACCAGCTAGTTTGGTTATTTCTAAAATAATGGTACCAGAAACTGAAACTCCTGTTACTAAAAATAACGTAGAAGTTGAGATGGATGAGATTGATGCAAATGTTATTGATGCTGCTGCTAGGGGAACAAGTGAAGGTTTACAATTAGCTTTAAACGTTGGTGCTATGCTTTTATCCTTCATAGCATTAGTGGCTTTATTCAATGCCATTATTGGATGGGTTGGAGGATTATTTGGTATGGACTATTTAAGTCTTGAATGGATATTAGGTAGATTATTTGCTCCATTAGCATATATTATGGGGGTACCAATGCATGATGCAATTGCAGCAGGTAATCTTTTAGGACAAAAAATAGTTATAAACGAATTCTTTGCTTATGCAAACTTAAGTGAACTAATAAACTCTAATTCATTAAGTCCAAGAACTGTTGTTATTTTAACTTATGCTCTTTGTGGTTTTGCTAACTTCAGTTCAATAGGAATCCAAGTTGGAGGTATAGGTGCATTAGCTCCAGAAAGACGTTCTGACTTAGCTAAACTTGGAATCAGAGCTTTAATAGGTGGTTCTTTAGCAGCATTCATGACAGCTACTATAGCAGGTATATTAATATAAGACTAGAAACGGGGAGTATTCTAAAGAAAGAATTCTCCCCGTTTTATATTAAAATGTAAAAATACACTTAATTGATTTGTACTTCTGTACCTAGTACCAAGCACCTAGCATCTAAAGTAGCTTTTAGGATAATTAAGCGAGAATCCTCCCTATTTCAATAGGGAGATGAATCGCTATTTTTTAAAATAATAACTATATGCATGAGTAAAAATAATATAATTCACGCTAGAACTTGCGTATATAATGTAAAT
>NZ_ARZA01000234.1 GCF_000387765.1 Caldisalinibacter kiritimatiensis | reverse complement strand
TTAAATAAATAAAATGCAGTATTTATGCGAGTTGTAGAGTTCTGCAACGAGCTATATGATGATTACCATAAGGGGACTTACAAGTCCGGCAGTAACTGCTGCTTGCCCTATTACGATTGTTCCTACTATACCAATTGCAGGACCTATTTGTTTAGGTAGTCTTATACTTGCTTCTCTTAAAATTTCGGTAACTATTTCCATTGCTGTAGCTTCTATTAAAGCATTAAATGGCACTGTTACTCTAGATGTGGCCAAAGTTAGAATATACTGAGCAGGCATGAAATCAGGATGAAAGCTAACAAATAAAACATAAAATGATGACAAAGTTAAAGATAGAAAAATGCTTAATATTCTTAATATCTTAACAAAAACAGAAGTATATATATCTTCGTAATGGTCATCTCCTGAGTCTATAAATTCAATAAATGTTTGAGGCATAACTAAGGCTAAATTGCTACCTTCAATAAATAGACATATTTTACCGTTTAAAATACTTGCAGATGCAGATTCAGACCTTTCAGCAATACCTACTTCAGGAAAGAAATTGAAGGGGTTATTTGTTATTAGCTTCTTTATATAGCCTGATTCCATAATACCATCTATATTTATTTTTTTTAATCTTTTTCTTACTTCTTCTAAATATTTAGGATTAGCTATATCCTTTACATAAACTATAGCTAGTTTTGTTTTTGTTCTTTTTCCTACAGTCATATATTCTATTCTTAAATTTTCATCTTTAACTCTGTATCTAACAAGGGATAGATTTGTGTCAAGATTCTCAGTAAAACTATCCCTAGGAGCTCTAAAAGAGCTTTGTACTTCAGGTGATTCTACATTTCTCTTTTCAACATTTCTTGTATTGGCAACAATATATTTATTATCGTTAGATAGAATAATAACTGTTTGACCATTTAAGATGTGCTCTATAATTTGATTTTCATCATCATCTAAATAAATATCGTCTATATAAACTATTTCTTCAATTATTGTTGTGACATCTAATTCTTCGTTATTTCTGTATTGTAATAAAGGTTTTATTATGGTGTCAGATATGCTTTTTCTATCTGTTATCTGCTTTATGTATAATATATATATATTAGTATTTGAGCTACGAATTTTTCGTATAGTTATACCGAGCTCATCTTTTTTTAATTCAATGATTTTGCTTATAAACTTATTTTTTCGTTTTAGGAATCTCATACTATCAATCCTTTAATATTTAGTTTCTGCACCAGGGTCAGATAAGTTTAAATCTGTTATAAAAGTATTAACTTTTACGTTCACTTTAGCTTCAGGATACTCTTCTGACCAGTGAATTTGTCTGTAGATTTTGGGATTATCAGCTCTAAAGTATCTGGCGAAATCAAAGATATCGCATTTGCATACCTTTTGTGTTCTGTTTATCATGTAAACAATTTTATTTTTTATTTTTTCTGATAATCTTTTTTCTAGTTGTTTTATTTGTTGTTCACTTACAGCCTCTATATTGTATTGATATCTTAGTTCAGCATTTAAGTCTAACTCTATGTTTATAACAATATTTTCGTCTATATAGTCAGTTTTTATTTTCCGTTTATTTATTCTTATTCTAAATGAGTATAGATTTTCTTTTTTTTCAGGACTCTGTAGTACTTCAATGAATAAAGGATTCTTTGCCAATAAATATAATATCCCATCTGTATTGTCTTTTTTCACAGTTCCAACAAGTTTATCTCTACTCATAGCGGCTAGACCTAAATATTCTATTTTATTATCTTCTATACCTATGTATGGTAGAACGAAGCCAACTTCACCTAAAGCTATATCAGAGAGCATCTCACCGATTGTAGGATACAATGTTTCACCGGTATTTGCCAAGTATTCTATATTATTTTCTATAAAGAATCCTACAGAAATAGCACTTTCTATATTTTGATTAAAAATTTCTTCTGGAGATTCACGACTTATAACTGCTAGAACAGTTTTACGATAATCAAAGGTTTTATTTATTCTATTTAGATAAGGAGTTAAGCCTGACTTAGCATAGTTTTCGCCGAATACAACAACCCTTGTGGCACCTAAAAAAGATAAACGAGGTGATTTACTGTCAACTTTTTCTCTTGCTTCTTCGAAGTTTTTGCCAGTTGCTGTAGTTATATAAACATTAACTATATCTGCTTCTTCTTTACTTTTAGTAATACTAGTAGAAGTTTTTGCACTTTCTACGACAAATTCATAATTATCACCAACTTTATCGACACCTACAGCAGTTATTATATTTTTTTTGTTTAAATCTTGACTGTCCCAACAGCCTGTTACTAAAATTAATGATAAAATTAATATAAAAAATAATTTAAGATTTTTTATCATAGCCTTTCACCTTCGTTATAATTAGTAGTAATATAGGTATAAATATGGCAACAAAAGCTCCTAAGTAACCTATATATGTAATAATAGATTCTACTTGGTTTATAGAATTAGGAATTTGCAAGATGATAAAAGATAATAACAATATAATAAATACAACACGTTTATAGTTTAACTTTGGAAACCAACTATTTATTAGAAAAGCTGTACCGTATGCAAAGACTGAGATAGTACAAAAAATACTCATAATCCATGTAATTAAAAATATTCCATCTAGTCTTTGTAAAAATTCAAGATACTTTATATTAACTCTTCTTACTGTTGCCATTACGGCATCTTTATAATGGACTATATCTTCAATTCCTATTACTGATATGCATGATTCAACTATTAAAATATATAGAATACCAATAGAGCCTATTATTATTGATATATATTTAAAAATATTTTTATTGGCTTTTCGGTTAATAGGGATGAATGTTAAGACTTCCATTCCTAAAAAGGGGATAATGAGATAAAGTGTAGAATTTAAATAAGTTTGTATTGGCTGACCTCCAAATAAAGGCCTTATATTAATTAATTTACCTTGAGTAAATATTCCTAAATGGATAAACAATATTCCTATAATTATTATAATTCCATATAATTCGTTAATTCTAGCTATTATAAGTAATCCTTTTGTTACAGCGTAATATATAATTAAGTAAAAAATTAATACTAATGCCCAATCAGGTGTTTTGAGTAGAATTGTAAGTTTGACTACTTCAGTTGATATTCTAGTAAGCATACTGAAAATAACGAAAAAATAAATTATATATAATAAAACGATAAAGTAAGTTAAAGTTTTTCCCACCAATATCTGACCATATTCAAAAATTGTTTTATTTTCATGAACATATCCTAAGTATGTTATTATATATGTAATTCCAACAGCTACTACTGTTGCTAATAGTAGGGGAATCCAACCTTCAGTACCAACCCTTTCAGCTGCTGTTTTAGGTAATCCTATAACACCGTAACCAACGATGGTACCAAAAAGTATAAATGCGATTTGGCGGTTTGTTAGAGCCTGTTTCATTCAAATACCTCCTATTGTCTAGTCTTTAGTATTTACTGAAATAAAGAAATCATTCATTTGTAAGTCTGATTTTAGTTATAAAAAATAAGATAATTACAATAAAAATAGCCCCAGTATGTGGGGCTTTCACTTCAAAAAACAGGGTTTAACCGCCTAGTGTAATATCCTGTTTACTGTACCACTCTAGAGCATCATAGAAATGTTGAGGTTTGAAGTCAGGCCACAAATCGTCCACTACATAAAAGTCAGCATAAACCGACTGGACAGGAAGGAACCCGCTTAATCTTCTTCTTCCTCCCCAACGGATGATTAAATCAACTCTTGATACGTCATTTGAATTTAAATTATTCATAATATCCTTTTCTCTACCTTTGCTATGGATATAATTAGCTAAATCCCATTGCCATCCATAATTCACCAAGAAATTGAGCTTAATTTTTCCGTTTCCAAATTTCTGACGCTTTTCTGCAAAGGGCAACAGTTCCTTTGGGAATTTTGGAGTATCAGTGTTACCGATAACTAAAAGGGAAGCATCTTCATTGGAAAGCATTTTTACTGCATCTATGCAGGCTTTTGTAAATGCTTTAGTTTGCACCGATGGTCTCTTAGTATTATCCATTGTAAAACCGTAGTAAGTAACTTCCTTTACTCCGATCTTTTTACACAATCTGAAAAGCTCTAAACCTGGTTCAAGACCACTTTTATATCCCTTTTCTTTGGTGAGGCCATGTTTAACTGCCCATCTTCTGTTTCCATCTGGTATTATTCCAATATGATTTGGGATACGCATCTATTACCACCTCCATTAGTCTTAACTGTATTATTGCCATAAGTTAACAAATTAATTCTTCACACTTCATTGATTAGGTATCGTAGGAATATTATTGTTAAATATGAAGGATTATATTTTTCTAAATAGAATAGATATAATGACAAATAAAAGTGGTAGGATAAAATGGTTTGATAGCATGTGCTAGAGCTATTTTAAAGAAAGGTTTTGAGCAAATAGAGAAAGTGGTTAATAAATTATAAAAGAGGGACTTGAGTCCCTCTAATTTCATCTTACATTTACTACCAATTGTCCTATGCCTAAATCTATACTTACATCAATTTTTTTGTCAGCTTCGTCATAATTAGGAGAGATATAGTAATCATTGTCTCGTATCCAATTTAGTTCTTTTAAGTTAGAATTCTTAAGGCCACCATCTAAGTCGATTTTTACTCCCACGTTTTCTGGAAAAGTTAATTCTACGTCTGATACACCTGCATCTATATCTACAGAAGTACGCTTTGTGGTATCTCCAAAGACTACCTCTAAATCACTCGCACCACAGTCGATATCTAAATTATCGATTTTAACATTACTAAAATCTAAATGTCCATCCATTGCCCCTATATCAGCATCTATATCCCAAGTTATTTCTTTATTTAAATATAAGTCATATTTATCTCCTTTGCTTATTTCACCAAAATCAGTTGTTTTAAAATTAGGGCTTTTAAAAGTTACAGTTACATCTCTATCATTGTTTTTATATTTAACTTCACTTGTTACTTTAGGGTTTGAAATAAAACCATGTACTAAATTATCCTTTGATGAGCTGATTTTCAAGTTTCCTGCTCCTACAGCTAAGTTTAGATTACCATGTTTTGTATTTTCCTTCATTTCATATTCAAAATTCGGATTTTCTAAAGTATTGCTAATATCAAAACTATTTGGTTGGAATATACCATATAGAATTATGATTATAAAAAAGACTCCCCAGGATATTGCTTTAACATATTTTTTATCTTTAAATATTACGTTTATTCCTATAACCACCAATATAAGAGGCCATAATTTAAATAACGAGTCAATTATGGATATAGATACAAGTCCAGTGTTTTCAAGTAGCCAAAATACTCCTATAAATATTAATACAATACCCCAAATTAGATTATTACTTTTCATTTAATACTCATCCTTTCTTCTAACTAATACATATACACCTGCAACAATTAAAAGTGTAGGTAGTAAATACCTAAAATTAAACCAAAGATTAAATCTTTTTAATAATAAAAAGCCACCTAAACCTATAAGAACAATACCTAATGCAAGTTTATTTCTGTTTGGGTCGATAACAGAGTGAGAGTTACTTGTGGTAGATGTAGTAGAATTATTTTCAATAGAGCTTGAGCTAAAAAAAGGGTTTTCTGGGATTACAATGATACAGACAATATATGCAAAAACTCCTATGCCCCATGATGATAAGGCAATTACAGCCCATAATATTCTGACTATTGTTGGGTCTATTTCAAAATATTCTGCTACCCCACCACAAACACCACTAATGACTTTGTCATTAGTTGAACGATATAATCTTTTATTCATTGACTACTCTCCTTTCCTTTATATAGTATTATTTACACTTTTATTATTATATTCCTCTATATATTAGACACTTTTTTT
>NZ_ARZA01000233.1 GCF_000387765.1 Caldisalinibacter kiritimatiensis | reverse complement strand
GGGTGGTTCAACTCCCGAATGGCAGCTTGAAGCTGCAAACTTAATGAAAACTAAAGAAAAAGAAAATATAAAAAACAATTTAAAAGATAAAAAATACTATTTAAGAGACCGAGATTAAGGTCAAAATTAAAGATTCGCCATAGGCGAATCTTTAATTACTATATGCATAAAGTACATACACAGTACTTCTTACTTTACTCTAAGAAATCTTTTAGTTTTTTACTTCTACTTGGATGTCTTAACTTTCTTAATGCTTTAGCTTCAATCTGTCTAATTCTTTCTCTAGTTACATCAAACTCTTTCCCTACTTCTTCTAATGTTCTAGCTCTTCCGTCATCTAATCCAAACCTTAATCTTAATACCTTTTGCTCCCTTGGAGTTAATGTCTCTAATACATCTCCAAGCTGTTCCTTTAATAGTGTAAATGTTGCAGCTTCTGAAGGTGCTTGTGCATCCTCATCTGGTATAAAATCTCCTAAGTGACTGTCTTCTTCTTCTCCAATAGGTGTCTCTAATGAAACAGGCTCTTGTGCTATTTTTAATATCTCTCTTACCTTTTCTTCTTCTAAATTCATTTCTTTTGCTATTTCCTCTGGTGTAGGCTCTCTACCTAACTCCTGAAGTAATTGTCTTGAAACTCTTATTAATTTGTTTATAGTTTCTACCATATGAACTGGTATTCTTATTGTTCTAGCCTGATCTGCAATGGCTCTAGTTATAGCCTGTCGTATCCACCATGTAGCGTAGGTACTAAACTTATATCCCTTTCTATAATCAAACTTTTCTACAGCTTTTATAAGACCTAAATTTCCTTCCTGGATTAAGTCTAGGAACAACATACCTCTACCAACATATCTTTTAGCTATACTAACAACTAATCTCAAGTTCGCTTCTGAAAGCTTCCTTTTTGCCTCTTCATCACCTTGTTCTATTCTTTTAGCGAGTTCTATCTCTTCCTCTGCTGACAATAGAGGGACTTTACCTATCTCTTTTAGATACATTCTAACTGGGTCATCTACATTTATCCCTTTTAATACTATTTCAGTACTTTCATCTGTTGCATCATCGTCATCTTTATCTATTAATACCTCTTCATCCTTTTCTCCAACAATTTCTATTCCCATATCTTCTAGACTTTGATATACTTCATCTATTTGGTCGGCAGTTAAATCCTTATCTTCTAATGCATCCATAATTTCTCTATATGTTAACATTCCCTGTTTTTTACCTTTTTCTATTAACACTTTTATTTGAGTAACATTTAAATCTTCTTTCTTTTTTTTCTTACTCATTTAAATCCCCTCCCTTCAACACAACTATTGATGCATCTTTAATTGTTTGTCTATTTCTATTAGTTTTAAACACATCTCTTTGAATCTTTCAACATCTCCTTTGCCTTTTTCTTCCTTAGATTCTAGTTCTCTAATCTGTTTTTTGATTCTGTCTCTTTCTATTTTCAACTTGAAATAGTTAATTTTTTTAATATAGTCTTCAACTGCTTTATCTTCATCTTTACTATCTATCTGTAAGTCAAGATTAATTATCTCATTAAATTCTTTAAGCTCTTCTTGATTAAGTAAATTAAGTAAATCTTCTTTTATTACTTTATTGTTAGTTTCATATTGTTGGTATATAACTTCTGATATACTTCTATACAATTTATTTGAAAAATCTTCTGGACTAAAAATATCTTTTACTTTGTTATATATCCTTTTATTACTTGTAACTAATTTTAATAAACTTTTTTCTGCTAACAAATGACCTGGTTCAAGCTTGTACTCTACAGGAATTATTTTATCTTTATTATTATTTCTATAATTATTAATTCTATACTTGTCCTTTGTACTAGTTGTTTTAAACCTATTGTTGTTACGAGAAAATATCTCCCTCTTTATAGCTTCTACAGAAATTCCTGTCTCATCTGACACCTTTCCTAAGTATGCATCTACTTCAATTGGACTTTCTATTTTTCTTAAAAGCTGTGCAATATCTTTAGTAAATTTTACTCTTCCTTCTAAAGTATTAAGATTATTCTTATGTTTGTAAAAATGTATTTTGTATTCTATATAATTTAATGCATTTTGTATTAATAATTCAAAAGATTTTTTGCTGTGATGTTTTATATATTCATCAGGGTCCTTTCCTTCCGGCAGTAATACTACTTTCGCATTAAGGCCTACTTTTTTTGATATATCTAAAGCCTTATTCGCTGCATTCTGTCCTGCTTCATCTGAATCATAACAAATATATAAATCATTACTGTATCGCTTCAAAAGTTTTGCTTGTTGCTCCGTTAGAGCTGTGCCAAGAGAAGCTACACAATAATCTATACCCTGAGAATACAACGCTATAATATCCATGTATCCTTCAACGAGCAGAATTCTATTTCCTCTTGAATTTTTTTTTGCTATGTTTAACCCATATAAATTATATCCTTTCGAAAATACTGGAGTGTCAGGGGAATTTAGATATTTAGGCTGTGAATCATCTAATACCCTACCACCAAACCCTATTACTCTACCTCTAACATCCAAAATTGGAAATATAACTCTATCTCTAAATCTATCATAATATCCTTTATTGTCTTTCCGTTTTATAATTAAACCTACTCTTTCAATTTCCTCTTCAGTATAGTTTTTATTTTTCAAGTAATTAAGTAAATCATTCCAATCTGATTTAGAGTAACCTAAACCAAAAGTTTTTATTGTTAACTCATCTATACCTCTACTTTTCACATAATTATATGCTCTTTTATTCTTTTTTAGCATTCTATAAAAATATATAGCAGCTTCTCGATTTAATGCATATAATCTTTCTTTTTCTTTTCTTTTTTTTATATCATCAGCTGTATTCTTTTTTTCTAAACTTATACCTACTCTATCTGCTAACAATTTTACAGCTTCAACAAAATTAAGATTTTCATATTTCATTACAAAACTTATTACATTTCCACCCTCACCACATCCAAAGCAATGAAATATCTGCTTCTCAGGGGATACAACAAACGATGGAGTCTTTTCTGTATGAAATGGACACAGTGCTTTAAAATTAACTCCTGCTCTTTTAAGCTCTATATATTCAGATATTACATCTACTATGTTATTTCTATCAATAATCTCTTCAATCTCCTCATCGCTAAAGCGATATGTCATAAACATCACCTTGTATTTAATAATTTCGCTAAAAATTGAGTATTTCCTTCTAGTTTATATAAATAATTGTCACATATTTATTACTTAGCTTTCTCTATAAGCTTAATCAAATTCTCTCTAAACCTGATATCGTCTTCTTTCCGCCTCTTTTTAGATCCTTTTGTTTTATATCCACCTTTTCTTAATTTCATTGAAACGTGCCTTTTCATTAAATATATATCTATATTTTTTTCTGTAAAAAAATGACCACTAAATGATATACAATATCCTTTTTTCTGTATAACTATAGACGCTAAACCATAGTCATTTGTTGCAACTATATCCCCTTGCTCTAATCGATTAACTATTTCCATATCTGCCGCTTGAGTATCTGAGTCTACATAGATAACCTCTAATAATTCATTGTTATCTATTATATGGTCTATACTAGCGACAAACACTACATGCACATTATAGTGTTTAGCTACTTTAGTTATGATATTTTTTACTGGACAAGAATCTCCATCCACCAAAATTTTCATTTAATCATCCTAATCTAAATTTAAATTTTAACACGGAATAGCAATATTCGACAAAACATTCTAAAATCCTCTTTTATTTTTAAATTTTTTTATAACACATAGGAATTTATATTCAAGTTATAACTATAGATAAAATATAATTTCTATTATGTTTTTTAAAAAAATGAATCTTGAAAATCTTCTATTTTACATTAAAAACTTTTTTTATTTATCCCAAGGTAAAGGTACAAATAAATCTTTGAATACCTTTATTGCATACCTATCTGTCATACCCGCTATATAGTCACAAACTATATCCTCTTTGGTCGCTTCTAGATTTTCATAAATGCTTCTATGTTCAACAGGAATTTTGTCAAAATTATTCAAATAATAGTTATACAATTGCTCAATTATAAACCAAGCTTTTTCTTCTTCACTTTTTACTGTTTTGTTTAAATATACTCGCTTGAACATAAACTCTCTTAATTTATTTGTATAATATTCTATTTCTTCACTCATTCGTATCCTATCTTTATCCATACTATTCTTAATGATATCTACAATCATAGTATTTATTCTTTTTCCATGGGTATCTCCTAGCACATTAATACAGTCCTTAGGTAAAGTATCTCTTTTAATTATGCCAGCTCTAATAGCATCATCTATATCATGATTAATATAAGCTATCCTATCAGCAATTTTAACTATTTGCCCTTCCAAAGTAATTGGCTCTTTTTCTCCTGTATGATTTACTATTCCATCTCGTACTTCATAAGTTAAGTTAAGTCCCGGCTTACCTTTTCTATGCTCTAAATATTCTACAATTTTTAAACTTTGGACATTGTGTTTAAAACCTTTATAATGAATATTATCTAATACATATTCTCCAGTATGACCAAAGGGAGTATGACCTAAATCATGAGCTAAAGCTATTGCTTCTGTTAAGTCCTCATTGAGTCTCAAAGCTTTAGCTATTGTTCTAGAAATTTGTGCTACTTCTAATGTATGAGTTAATCTAGTTCTATAATGGTCACCCTCTGGAGCTATAAAAACCTGACTTTTGTGTTTAAGCCTTCTAAAGGCTTTTGAATGAATTATTCTATCTCTATCTCGTTGATAATCAGTTCTTATATCACACTTTTCTTCTTTTATTTTTCTTCCCTTTGTATTACAGCTTAAAGCTGCAAACTTTGACAATATAATTTGTTCATACTCCTCGGTTTTCTCTCTAATATTCACACAAATGCCCCTTTTCATTTATTATTTAAATTGTTACCAAAAAAACACTATTTCATAATTATTGTATATATACAACAAATATAACTATATTCCTGCCTTTTATTTTAGATTTATTATTAAATATTATTAACTAAACTTTTTAGTTTTTTACAAAATCTATGGGGCACATCAAAAAGAGTGTCTATTAACAAACAGACACTCATATAATTATATAAATTATTTATTTTTTATTCAACTTGAAATTAAAGTAAATCTTTATCTCTCATCATTTGTAGTATTTCGCTTGCTGTTTCCTCTACAGCTTTATTAGATACATCTATAACAGTACATCCAATTCTCTTCATTATGGAATCAGAATATTCTAGCTCCTTTATGATTCTATCTACACTAGCATAACTTGCATTATCACTTAGCCCCAATGCCTTTAGTCTTTCTTGTCTTATTTGATTCAATTTAATTGGATTTGCAGTAAGTCCTACTATTTTATCAGAATCTACTTCAAACAATTCATCTGGTGGTGGAACCTCAGGTACTAAAGGTATATTAGCTACTTTTATGTTTTTATGGGCTAAATACATACTTAAAGGAGTTTTCGAAGTTCTAGATATACCTATTAAAACTATGTCTGCCTGTTTTATACCCCTAGTATCCTTACCATCATCATATTTAACAGCAAACTCTATAGCTTCAACTTTCCTAAAATATTTCTCATCTAATTTTCTTATTAATCCTGGTTCTCTCTTTGGCTCAAATCCTAACAGTTTCTTCATAGAGTTCATTATAGGTGACATAATATCAATTGCATCTATACCTTTTTCTTTGGCCTTTTCTTGTAAATATTGCCTTAGTTCGTCTATAACTATCGTAAAAACAATTATACATCTTTCTTCTTTCGCTTCTTCTAGCACCTCATCAATTTGACTTTTCTCTGTTATAAAGGGAAATCTTCTTATTTCATATTTACCAGAATTAAACTGACTTATTGCAGCCTTAGCAACTTGTTCTCCAGTCTCTCCAATAGAATCAGATAAAATATAAACAATAGTACTCTTATCCATACATTTACCTCCTAGTCATTATGGGCTAAGTCCACAAAAACTCTAGTGATATTAGTCTTTGATATTCTTCCTACAACTTTATATCCCATTTTACCATTATCTTCACATTTTTCTACTACCGGTAAACTGTCTACTTCGTGCTCAATAATCTTTTCTGCAGCAGTTAATATACTCTCGTGTGATTCTACTACAACAATATTAGGCATTCTTGTCATTATAACCCCCACTGGCACTTTATTTATTTCTACTCCGCCTATAGCACTTTTTATAAAATCTTTTCTTGATACAACCCCAGTTAATAAACCATCTGAAACCACAAAAATAGTGCCTACATCTTCAAGAAATAAAGTTACTATAGCATCATAAACAGTAGTTTCTTCGTCTACAATAACTGGAACTGATTTAATATCTGATACTTTTATATTTTTTATTTGGTCCGAAAAAAAATTTAAAGCAGTCTTTCCTGAATAAAAATATCCCACTTTAGGTCTCGCGTCTAAAATTCCGGACATAGTTAAAATAGCTAAATCTGGTCTTAAAGTTGCTCTAGTTAAACTCAGTTTTTCAGCTATAGCTTCACTCGTGATTGGCTGTTCTCTTTTAACTATATCAATAATCTTTTTTTGTCTATCTGTTAGTTGAATGGTTCTCACCCCTTTTTATCAGCTGGGTAAATTAGTATTTTTATTGCTATATCTTACTATTTAAACCTTTGTTTAATCTGTATATAATTATTATTTATATGTGAAAAAGCCCACTTAACTACTCTCGTGGGCTTTTACCCATAATCTACTATTTACTAACAATCTTAGATAAGTCACAAATAGTTAACATTGTATCTGCAATTTTTTTCATTAATGAAAGTCTATTATTTCTTATATTCATATCATCTACCATTACCATTACATTGTCAAGGTATTTATCAATAGGTTCTCTTAATTTAATAAATTGATTTAGCGCCTCTCCATACTCTTTTTTATTTAATAATTTTTGAACTTCATCTTCTACTGTAATATAAGCTTCATATAATTCCTTTTCTACCTCTACTTCAAACAATTCTTTATCTACTTTGTTATCCTGTGCTTTTTCTGATAGATTAACTACCCTGTTAAAAGCAGCTAATACTTCATTTAAGCCCTCTTTATCAATCCATTTATTTACTTCTTTAGCTCTAATTACTAAGTCAGTTATATCGTCATTATCTATATTTAATATAGCATCCACTACATCATATCTAATTCCATTATCAATTAACATATTTTTTAATCTACCTCTAAAGAATTCAAGTATTTGTTCAACTACTTCATCCTGGCTAAAATCTAATCCTGCCTCACTAGCATATAAATCTAAAGCATCTTTAACTAATTGTTTTATTGATAGATGTAAATTCTTATCTAAAATTATATTTATTATCCCTAAACATTGTCTTCTTAGGCCATATGGGTCTTGTGAACCCGTAGGCTGTATTCCTATTGCAAAAGAACCAGCTATATTATCTAATTTGTCTGATATACTCAAAATAGCTCCTGCAGTAGTAGTTGGCAAAGTATCTCCTGCAAATCTTGGTAAATATTGCTCATAGATTGCAGTACTTACTATATCATTCTCTCCTGAAATATTAGCATACTCTCTACCCATAATACCTTGAAGCTCAGTAAACTCATATACCATTTTAGTTACTAAATCTGCTTTAGCTAAATATGACGCTCTCTCTAAATTCATTAATGTTTCTTTACCTACTTCTAAATACTCACCTATTTGTTTGGCTAATTTTTCAATTCTTATTGTTTTATCATAGATTGTCCCAAGTTTTTCTTGGTACACAATCTCCTTTAAGTCCTCTACATAATCTTCTAATTTATTTTTAGTATCTTCTTCAAAGAAAAACTTTGCATCTTCTAATCTTGCACCAAGCACTTTTTCATTTCCTTTAGATACTATGTCTATATATTCTTCATTACCATTTCTTACCGCTATAAAGTATGGCATAAGTTTTCCATTGTCATCTGATATTGGTATATATCTTTGATGCTCTTTCATAGGAGTAATTACTACTTCTTTTGGTAGTTTTAAGTATTCTTCTTTAACTCTTCCTACAAAAGGTGTTGGATATTCTACTATATATGTCAACTCTTTAAGTAAATCTTCATCTAATAATAGGTTACCACCTTTTTCCTTAGCTAGTTTTAAACATCCATTACTTATTATTTTCCTTCTTTCTTCCTGGTCAACAATAACATAATTTTCTCTCAACTTATTAAAATATTCATTAACTTCATTGATTTCTATTGAACTTGAACCTAAGAATCTATGACCTTTAGTAATATTAGAACATTTAATTCCTTCTAAATCAAAAGACAGTACTTGGTCATTAAATAAACTTACAATCCATCTTATAGGTCTAGCAAATCTAAAGTTTTTACCTCCCCATCTCATCGATTTAGGAAAGTTTATAGATTTAATTATCTCTGGTATTGTATCTTCTAAAACTTCTTTTACTAATCTACCTTTTTCTAGTTTATGAGCATATACATATTCTTCACCTTTATATTCTTTGATAACAACTTCACTAGGATCTACTCCTTGACCTCTAGCAAAACCTAATAACGCCTTTGTTGGATTTCCATCTTCATCAAATGCAATTCTCTTCGAAGGTCCTTTAGCAAGTTCTTGTAAATCCTCTTGTTTCTCTGATATACCTTCTGCTAGTAACACTAATCTTCTAGGAGTAGCATACACTTTTATATCTTCAAATTTAATTCTCTCTTCCTTAAACACGTTTTTAAATTTGTTTCTTATTTGTGACAATGTATTATCAATAAACCTTGCTGGAATTTCCTCAGTTCCAATTTCTAACAAAAACTTATTATTCATTCTCTGCACCTCCCTTTAGAAGCGGGAATCTTAGCTCTTCTCTTTTCTCTAAATATTTTGCAGCTACTAGCTTTGCTAAGTTTCTAACTCTACCAATAAAGCTCGTTCTCTCTGTAACACTAATTGACCCTCTAGCGTCTAATACGTTAAACGTATGAGAACATTTCAATACATTATCGTACGCTGGTAAAACTAATCCTTTTTTAATTAATTTTTTTGCCTCGTCTTCATAAGTATTAAATAGATTAAATAACACATCTGGGTCAGCCTCTTCAAAACTATATACTGAGTGCTCATATTCAGCTTGTTTAAATATTTCACCGTATTTTATACCTTCTACCCATTCTATATCAAATATATTATCAACATCTTGTAAATACATAGCTATTCTTTCTAAACCATATGTAATCTCTGCAGATTCCAAGTCACAGTTGATGCTTCCAACTTGCTGGAAATATGTAAACTGTGTAATTTCCATACCATCTAACCATACTTCCCAACCAAGACCCCATGCACCTAATGTAGGAGATTCCCAGTTATCTTCAACGAATCTTATATCATGCTTTGCTGGATCTATGCCTATTGCTTTTAAACTATCTAAATATAACTCTTGTACATTGTCTGGAGATGGTTTTAAAATAACCTGTAGCTGATGGTGTTGATACACTCTATTAGGATTGTCTCCATATCTTGCATCAGCTGGTCTTCTTGATGGTTCAACATAAGCAACTTTCCATGGTTCAGGACCTAACGCTCTTAAGAAAGTTTGAGGATTCATAGTTCCTGCACCTTTTTCTACATCATAGGGCTGCATTATGATACAACCTTTTTCTCCCCAGTAATTTAATAATTTTAAAATTAAATCTTGAAAATACATTATTATTACCTCCCTTTTCCTTTGGAGCATTTCTTAGTTAAGCTAAAAACTGATAAGCATATGAAAGATAAAAAACCCTTCATCCCAATATAGGGACGAAAGGTTAATCCCTGATTTATTATCTATAGCACTTGATAAACTTAATATGTATACTAAAGTCCCTTCATCTAGTTTATATCAGGATTTTTATCCTTAATTATTTTGTTTAATCAATTATCTTATTATAGATAACCTATTAGTATATATTATATACTAATAGGTTATACTACACATAATTTAACAAATTATTATTCAGTTGTCAATATTATTCGTTATTACTTTCTTGATTACTTTGCTGATTGTAACTATCATTAGTTTTATTATTATCCATTCTTACGGTTTTTCTTACTTTATCCACAGTTTTCCCTGCCATTTCATTAATGTTAACAACTTCTCCATTTTCTTTTACTATTTCTATTGTACATTTTGATAACAATGCTGCTGTTACTCCTACTGCTGTAACTGGTGGTGATAAAATAGCTCCTATAGCTCCTGCAGTAACTGGAATATTCATTAATACTTCTCCGTCTTTTTTGACAGTAATTTTAGTTACATTTCCTTTCCTAAGGGCTTCTTTTAAAGCTTCTATTACTTCATCACTCTTGTTAGTTATGTTTTCGGTCCAAGATTTTTGATTCTCTTCTAAGTAAATCAATGCATCTACAACATTCCCATCGTTTAGTTCAAGTGCTTCTTTAGCTGTTTTATAGCTAACCCCTGTACGTTCCCTAATAATATCAATTTTCTCTAAACTTATATCCACTAATAACCCTCCTTTTGAACCTTTTATTAGCTCGTTGCAGAACTCTACAACTCGCATAAATACTGCATTTTATTTATTTAA
>NZ_ARZA01000232.1 GCF_000387765.1 Caldisalinibacter kiritimatiensis | reverse complement strand
AGAAAAGAGCGAGAAGAATGTATAGGAAAAATATATGAAGTTAAAGCTGATATTCAAAATATAAATACTACTTTAAAAGAGTGGGAAGATAGGTATTTAGGATACGACAAAATAGTAGATGAAATGATAGATATAAGAAGTGAAATAAGAATAAAAGAAAATGAATTAGAGAAGCTTGCTCCATTACCGGAAGAATTCCAGTCACCTAATGAGTTTAAAAAATATCTATCAAATAAAGCTAAGGAACTAGAAAATATTAATGAAGAATATGAGCAATATAAAGAGCAATACTATGAATTAGAAAGACAACTACCAGATTTCACATTCGAAGAATTCAGAAGTTTCGCATCTAAAAGATTTTAATGGGCGCTAGCCCTCAAGAATAGATTGT
>NZ_ARZA01000231.1 GCF_000387765.1 Caldisalinibacter kiritimatiensis | reverse complement strand
ACCAGCCCCTGCATCGGACTTTCACCGACAAGCAAGCGCCCATGCTGGGCGCACTAAAAACAGAAAGAGAGTGTTAAAAAACACTCTCTTTCTGTATACTTTCCATTAATATCTACCTTTGTACTCTTCCAGAACTATCTCCATTCACAAGAGTCATAACTTCATCTACGCTTACTAAGTTAAAGTCTCCAGGTATAGTATGCTTTAAAGCAGATGCTGCAACAGCAAATTCTAAAGCTTCTTTGAAATTCTTACCAGTAACTAATGAGTAAATCAATCCACCAGCAAAGGAATCTCCTCCTCCTACCCTATCTACAATTCTAATATCATACTTCCTTGACCGATAAAACTCATTACCATCATATATTAAAGCAGACCAACCGTTATCTGATGCAGAATAACTTTCTCTTAATGTTGTTACTATGTATTTAAACCCAAATTTATCTTTCATTTGCTTAAATATATCCTTATAACCTGATAACTCTAGCTTTCCTTTAGTGACATCAGTTTTTCCAGGTTTAAACCCTAAAGTTTTTTCTGCATCCTCTTCATTCCCTATACATATATCAACATATTGCATCAACCTAGTCATAACTTTTTTTGCCTTTTCTGGTGTCCATAGTTTTTTTCTATAGTTTAAATCAACACTTACAATAACCCCATGTTTTTTAGCTACTTTCAAGGCCTCTTCTGTTAGCTCAGCTGACTTGTCACTTAAAGCTGGAGTAATTCCTGAAAAATGGAACCAATCAGCTCCCATAAATATCTCATCAAAATCAAAATCTTTAATATCAGCTTCTGCAATAGAGGAATGAGCTCTATCATATACAACTTTTGAAGATCTCATAGATGCTCCAGTTTCTAAAAAATATATCCCTATTCTTTCTCCTCCTCTTGCTATAAAGTCAGTATTTACACCAAATTTTCTTAGATAATTAACAGCAGCCTGCCCTATTGGATTGTTCGGAAGTTTAGTTACAAAATAGGCATCTAGCCCAAAGTTAGCTAAAGAAACAGCAACATTAGCTTCTCCTCCACCGTAAACCACATCAAAAGAGTCTGCCTGTAAAAATCTTTTATATCCTGGAGTAGATAATCTTAACATTATCTCTCCCATGGTAATTATTTTTTTTGTCATTTATACCCCTCCTATTAATTAGATTTTCTTGCTTTTTTTATTTTTTCAATAAACTTCTTCGCTGTCTTCGTTATTTCTTCATAATTACCACTCTTGGCTCCCTTAGTAAGATCTCCCCCTACTCCAACAGCAATACAACCATTCTTTATCCATTGTTCAACGTTTTCTAAGCTAACACCACCAGTTGGCATAAGTGCAATTTGAGGTAATGGTCCTTTTATTGCTTTAATTATGCTTGGTCCATAGACACTACCAGGAAATACTTTTATTATATCAACACCTGCCTCTATAGCTTCAATAATTTCAGTAATAGTCATACATCCTGGCATGTAAGGGATCTGATATCTATTACACAATTTAGCTGTCTTCAAATCAAAAGACGGGCTTACAATATATTGAGCACCTGATAGTATTGCTATTCTAGCAGTTTCACTATCAAGAACTGTCCCTGCACCTACGATAAGCTCTTTACTAGTAAATTTATCTCTTAATGTTGAGATAACTCTGTCTGCACCTGGAACTGTAAAAGTAATCTCTATAGCAGGTATACCCCCATTAATACATGCTTTTGCTACCATCTCTGCCTTTTCTGAATTTTCAGCACGCACAACAGCTATAATGCCAATATCCACTATTCTTTTTAATATTTCATACTTTTTAATCAATTTAATCCCCCTTTATGTTTCGTATTGTGAATTCTAGTTTCATTATACGAAATAAAGTTTCATAAATCAAAACTCTTATTGTTTATATTATAAAATGTTAGTTGATTATTATAATTTATATTTGTTTATCTCCAAATATTTCACTATTTCTGCTATTTAATATGCAATCTATTTAACACAATCGAGTAGGAGGTAGATAATTATTTTATCTACCGACCTCTCACACCACCGTACGTACC
>NZ_ARZA01000230.1 GCF_000387765.1 Caldisalinibacter kiritimatiensis | reverse complement strand
TTAAATGGAAGCTTATGAAATTTTTGATTGTTTATTTTACCTAGATTAGCATCTTTTCTTATATTTTTTAAATCTCTTATAATAACTTTTGATATGTCATTTTCTATACAATAATTAGCTATAGTTTTTGTAGCTGAATGAATTAGATGATTGAGTTGTTTTCTTCTTTTATCATAAAGCTTTTTAACTCTTTTAGTTTTTTTAGGATATTTAATACCCTTTGATGTCTGCTGCCTATCGGCGATATTTTGATAATAGCCTATTTTTTTATCAAAATACCTATTTATAGA
>NZ_ARZA01000229.1 GCF_000387765.1 Caldisalinibacter kiritimatiensis | reverse complement strand
TTCATATGCTATTTCAAACAAAAATGAATCTAAACTGGAAAAAGTTCATGGTAAGTCAATTTCAATAGAAAATATAAAACAGAATCTTGGTATTAAAGTCAAATCTACAGAAAAATCAGGAATCAAAGTATCTTATGATTATTTTACCGAATTTAAAAAAGGGGAAAAAGTAGGGATTGCTATTGTAAAAGGTCAACTTGAAATTGAAGGAAATAAATATGATTTTAAAGCTGATGGCGATGTGGAAAAAATTCAACTTAAATCAGGGGAATTAATAGAAGGGTCACTTGAAGGAAATATAGTAATTGAAGATAATGAATATAAATTATTAATTGGATTTGCTAATAAAAATAATAAAGTGAGTCTATCTATGAATATATATAATGAGTCTGATTCATCAGTAATGATATTTGGAAAACCTGTTATTTTAGAAAATGATATGAAAGAGATAGAAGAGAAAAGACTAAAAGGAACAGAAAAGAAAAAATCAAATATATCAGAATTTAATTTAATAAATAATGAAGAAACTGTTAATTTGATGTCAACAACACGTACTTTTAATTATGTCAAATCTGAAACAGCATATATGGATAGTTCTAAAATTGATGATGAGTATGGAGTAAGGGTAAAATTGTATCAAGAAGAAAATAATGGAGAATCATTGTTGTTAAAACTTAGATCCTATGCAGAAGATATAGAAGAAGCTTTAAATAATTACGATCCTTTTAGTCAATCAGTAGAG
>NZ_ARZA01000228.1 GCF_000387765.1 Caldisalinibacter kiritimatiensis | reverse complement strand
TCCAAGACCTCCTAGATTTAAGAAAAAAGGTAGTAAATATAATATTAAATACCTTAATAATGGGTTTAAGATAGAAGGGGATATTATTAGATTTTCAATATCTGGGCAGCAAAAAGAATATTTAAAAGCTACCTATGGGATTAAGTCTAAATATTTATATGTGAAAATTAAAGAATTTTCACAGCTTAATCTTAAGGTAAAGGAAATAGAGTTTAAGCCCCTTAAAAATGGAGATTATGAAATTTTTATTGCTCATGAAGTAATTGCA
>NZ_ARZA01000227.1 GCF_000387765.1 Caldisalinibacter kiritimatiensis | reverse complement strand
CAGCCCCTGCATCGGACTTTCACCGACAAGCAAGCGCCCATGCTGGGCGCACTAAAAAAACTTGGTTACTTTATTTTGTAACCAAGTTTCTCTGAAATCTTTTGGCTATATTCAATTACTAATTTCCCTAACTCTTCAACTTTATCTTTAGTAATTCTCATTGTAGGACCAGAAACACTTATAGCAGAACATACATCTCCTCTATAATCGAATATTGGAGCACCTACACATCTCACTCCTAGTTCATTTTCCTCATTATCTACAGCATATCCACTTTCTTTAATTAACTCTAACTCTTTCTTTAAAGTTTCTAAATCAGTAATAGTATAATCCGTAAATTTTTTTATAATACTATCATTCCATATTTTTACTATCTCATTATCTGTTAAATGCGCTAATATAGATTTTCCTACAGCTGTACAATATACGGGACTTCTCTTACCTATTTTTGAGTGCATACGTATAGTATTTTTAGATTCTACTTTATCTATATATACAATGTCTGTCCCATCTAAAACTACCAGATGAACTGCTTCATTGGCTTTTTCAACTAGTTCTTTTAAAAAGGGTTTTGCTACAGAAAGTACGTCTATTTTTTCAATATTTTTATTACTTAATTCAAATAGTTTTAAAGTTAGTTTATACTTACTTGTCTTTTCATCCTGTTCTACATACCCCTTATATATTAGAGTTGATAATAATCTATGTATAGTACTCTTATGTAATTGAATCTTCTCACTAATTTCAGTAATCCCTAGACCTGCTTCATAATCAGACAAAACCTCTAGTATAGTTAGGGCTCTATCTACGGATTGTACAACTTCTTTCATATTAAATCTCCTTCCCTAATGTTGTTAATCTTTTAATTTATAAATAAAAAAATAGTTAAATCATATAAATAAATTAGATATTTAAATATTATCACAAACTTTCTATTGTTAAAAGTTTTCCCTAACCTTAGTTAAATTACAATTATTAAAATTATTCTTTTATATATTGTATTATTTTGTATATTTAATAGTTAACATTCCTTCTTTTATTATCATTTTTTCTAATAGGTTACATAATCAAACCACAAAAAAGACCCTAACAAATATGTTAGAGTCGTTATTTATATATTTTTCATTAAAATATAAGTTCTTCTATAGCCTTAGCTACTCCATCATTATCATTTGTATCTGTAACAATGTCTGCTATCTTTTTAGCATCTTCTTCTCCATTTCCCATAGCTACTGCTGTACCTGCAAATTCTAACATAGGTATATCGTTATAATTATCCCCTATTGCTATAACTTGTTCTTTGCTGATATTATAAATCTTACAAAGTTTCTCTAGTGCCTTTCCTTTAGATACCCCTTTGTTCATTATTTCTATATTATCACTCCATGAACTTACGATTTCAATATTTTTATTCTTGCTAAGAACTTTTCTTATGTAATCTAACTTTTCTCTGTCCTTATCTACTGCTACTATTTTGTAAATCTTCAGTTCCTTTTCTTCAACTAACTCCATTGGATTATCAATTATTTCAATGTTGATTCTATCTCCTGGTTTTTGTTTTTTATTCCAATTATAATAACTTGAAGAGCTATAGTTTAATTCCCTTGTATAAAAGTTTTCATTATCGTAAAAATGATAGTAAAAGTCATTTTCTTGTAATGTTTTAATTATTTCTTTAAAGTCAACTGTTTCCATAGGATTCTCATATAATACATTTTTTCTATGATATTCACACACATAAGCTCCATTACATGAAATGATAGGAGTTATTAACCCCAATAATTTAGCATAATATCTAGCTGATGTGAAAATCCTACCAGTTGATATTACTACTTGTACTCCTTTTTCTGTAGCCACTTTGAGTGCCTTTTTATTTCTCTCTGAAATCTCTTTGTTACTATTTAACAAAGTCCCATCCATGTCTATTGCTATAAGCTTATAATTCAATTCCATCACCCTTTTCTTTCAATTTTTCAACATTGTAAATTATAACATATTTATCTATGTTATATATTAATTACCCATTAAGTTTAATATATACAGAAAAACCACAGCTGTTACGCTGTGGTTATAATACATTTAGTAATTCTTCTGTTGACTTTACAACCTTTAATCCTCTTTCTTTCATCATAACTATTAATTCCTTTGCTTTTCCATCTACATAGTCATATTCATCATATTGACTATAATTATCTACTAAATATACTTTTTTTCCTGATTGTAATTCTTCAAATGCTAGCTCTAAATTTTGCATATTACCTCTCCCATAAGGAACACTAGCTAATACTAAAATATCAGCATCTTTTACAACTTTAGTATTTTTTTCATAAGCTTTTTTACTTATTGGAGAAAAGGGCATTTCTTCTATCATTTTTAATGATAACCTCTTACCTAATTCCCAATCTGAATCACCTATGTTTATAACACCCATACTTACTTTGTAACCATTCATATCTAATTTACTGATTATATCTCCACCTGACCCTCCACCACATATTACGTGTATTTTTTCTTTCTTTTCTACTGTATCTTTTTTTGGAGGTAACGGTGTAACAAATAAACTATTTGAAAATGGATTTTCGTTTATAACCATTTTAATTTTATACGCTTCTTCCATATTTTCCTTTGTTATAACTTCATTAGGAGTTCCAATACTAAGTATCTGTCCTTCCTTTAATAATACAATTTTATTGCTAAATCTCGCAGCTAAATCTATATCATGAAGCACCACTACCATAGTCATATTTTGTTCTTTATTTAGTTTCTGTAGCAGATATAGAATCTCCATCTGATGATTTATATCTAAATGCGACGTTGGTTCATCTAATAAGAGTATTTCAGGCTGCTGTGCTAAAGCTCTTGCAATTATTACTCGCTGTCTTTCTCCTCCACTTATCTCTTTTATACTTTTATCACTAAAACCAATAGTATCAGTTGCTTTTAATGCATTAGTGGTAATCTCATAATCTATTTGTTTTTCTCTTTCAAATCTTCCCAAATAAGGACTTCGGCCCATTAACACTACATCAAACACAGTAAAGTCATATGCAATATTAGTATCTTGTGGAACAAAACCTAATTTCTTAGCTAATTCTTTAGGTCTGTAATTCTTCACATCTACCCCATCTATCTTTACAGAACCACTGTTAGGCTTTAGTATTGAAGTAATATTTTTTAGTAATGTTGATTTTCCCGAGCCATTAGGTCCTATAATACTTACAAAATCACCTTTCTCTATATCTAAATTTATACCTTTAAGTATTAATTTATCTCCATAACCAAAATCTAAAGATTCTATCTTAATAGTTTCTGCCATGTTTTCAACTCCTGAAATTAACTAGTCCTTTTCTTTTTTCTTAATAAATATATGAAAAATGGTCCTCCAAATAATGCTGTTATTATTCCCACAGGTATCTCAATAGGTGATATTATAGTTCTTGCTATAGTATCGGCATATGTCATAAAAATACCTCCAACTAGTGCTGATGCAGGTATTAATATTCTATGGTCAGGTCCAACTATTAACCTTACTATATGGGGTATTATTAATCCCACGAAACCTATAATACCACTGACCGACACTGCCATTGCTGTTGTAAAAGCACAAATGAAAAGTATGATTACCTTAACTTTTTCAACTTCAATTCCCATATTTTTAGCTGATTCTTCTCCTGTGAGCATTACATTTAAATCTCGAGCAAAAAAATTAAGAACAACTATAGAAATCATTATAGGCAACGCAACTGGTATTAATTGATTCCAGCTCTTACCTGCAAAACTTCCTAGTGTCCAATATATTATCTTAGTTAAATCTTTACTGTAAATAACCATTAAAAAAGACATTATTGCTGTTAAAAACTGTCCTACTGCTATTCCCGATAACAATAAAGTTGTTACTGGAACTCTATTTTTTACCCTTGAAATAAAAAATACTAAAAATGTTGATACTATAGCTCCAATATAAGCTCCCATAGAAACGCTAGAAAACCCTAGTAAAGAAAGTTTACTTTTAATTATTATAGCTATAGCAGCACCAAGGGCTGCCCCTGATGATATACCGATAACATAAGGGTCTGCCATTGGATTTTTAAATATTCCTTGAAAAGCAGCTCCGACACTTGACAGAGCTGCTCCTACTAATACTCCAAGTAAAATCCTTGGTATCCTAACTTTAAGTATTATGGTCAAATGTGAATCAGGTATTCCTTTTAAATCAATCGTATCTTTCACTACAGGAATTCTTGACCCTACAATTTTTAATGTTTCTAAAATACTAATATCTGCACTTCCTATAGTTGAAAATAAAGCTATGCTAAAGAATAACAATGCGACCAATATTATTATAGTGATACTCCATCTTTGTCGTCTATTTATTTCCATATTAACCCCTACTTTTTAAATAATTCAGGATGTATTGCTTTAGCTATCATCTCTAGTCCATCAACTATTCTAGGTCCAGGTCTTGAAATAATATTTGCATCTAATATATAAACTCTATCGTTCTTTACTGCACTTAATGTTTCATAACCTTCCCTTGACATAATAGACTCTTTTGTTGTTTGACCTCCATTATCAGAGGATATATACACATCAGGATTTCTTTCTATTAACTGTTCTAATTCAAATTGTGGATATAGCCCTTGTGCATCCTTTGCTATATTTTCACCACCTGCTAAAGTTATAAGTTCATCTATAAAGGAACCAGGTCCAGCTGTCATTAATGGGTCATGCCATACTTCATAAAATACTTTAGGTTTGTCTACTTCTTCTACAGTATGTACTATATAATCCATCTTACTCATCATATCCACAGTAGTTTTTGTAGCTGCTACTTGTGTTTGAGTAATCCTACCAATTTCAATAATTAAATCTATAACTTCTTGTATTGATTCTGGTTGATAACTTAATACATTTATTTCTGCATCTCTAAGTCTTTGTATATACTCTTTTTCTTTGTCAGAACCATAATGTAATACTAAATCAGGCTCTAATGCTATTACTTTTTCCACGTCAACTGTCATTGAATCTCCAACAATTTCTTTTGTCTTAGCTTCTTTTGGATAATCACATATACTTGTAACTCCTACTATTGAATCACTTAATCCTAATTTAAAAAGTATTTCTGTATGACTTGGTGCTAAGGAAATTATTCTTTCAGGTTTTTTATCAATTGTTACTTTGTTACCGAAATCATCTTCTACTTCCATTGGATAAGGGCTATCCGTAGTTTCTACCTCTGAACTCTGTTCATCTTTTTCATTTTCTATATATTCTTCTTTAGCTCTTATACAACCTGATAAGAGAGTTGTCCCTAAAATAAGTACCATTAATAATGCTAAAACTTTCTTTGACTTAGTATTCATCTTTATACCTCCCATTTTTGTCGATTGATTATAATATCGTCTTCTAGTGGTTAGTCAATTAGGTTAT
Source organism: Caldisalinibacter kiritimatiensis (assembly GCF_000387765.1). NCBI lineage: Bacteria > Bacillati > Bacillota > Tissierellia > Tissierellales > Thermohalobacteraceae > Caldisalinibacter > Caldisalinibacter kiritimatiensis. The sequence continues at coordinate 16,790 of NZ_ARZA01000227.1, read as the reverse complement.
TTAATAATTTGCTTTGTAACAAAAAAACCCTAGCCTTATGTATAGGGTGGGTCTAATTCTCTTCATATACATTCCTCCCCTCCGAAGGTTATTTAAGCTACCAGGCAGGTCTACTGACTTGTGAATCATATTACTCTCAACGCCTTCCCAGAACTTAGTTCCAGTGGCATATGTTGATTTCATCCTCACTTACAGTAGCGGGGGCTGTAGTGGATTTTCACCACTTTCCCTTTTAAGTTTCTTTCGAAACACCTAATAGCATATTATTAAATTCTAAAATTGTTAAATAATTCAGATTATAATAAAATCATAACAAATATATAGTTTATATTCAATCTAATTTAATTTTATAAATTTACACTGTATATATTACTTGTTGTAAATTCTTTTATTTTTTTTATTTCACCATTTCTATTACTAAAAAATATAACAATATCACTTTCTTTTCCTATCATCGGAATAAAACTTAAATTTATATTTTTCTTAAATGCTAGGTTTATAATTATCCAATAATCATTTTGCCCTATTTGTTTTATACTAATTTCTTTGTCTTTATTCATAGCTTCCTCTAATATTGTCTTTTCTCTATTATCTTTATTAATAGTGATGTTATTTACATTTTTTGCTACGATACTGTAAAAATATTTTGTTTGTATACAATTAGCTACTTTTGCTTTATATAATATTCTCCTGTTTAATATATTTGCTAACAATTCCTTTGAATCCTTTAACATATCTACGTGGTCTGAATATATATATTTCTTGATACCGTATAAACTACTTGCACTATACAATGTAACAGTACCATCCCCTGCACTTGTTTTTACAGAATATAAAGGCATACCATCTGACCAAAGCTTCCTATATTTGTTATGCTTTTGAACACATATATATTTTTCAGTATCTACACCTACTCCTGCTATTTCATAAAGTTTAATTCTTCTTTTATAAATTATTCTTTGGTTTCTATTCAATTTATTTAAAAATTTATTTTCTATATTCATGTTTCTTATTGGAATAAATTCTTTGTGTTTATTTTTAATTTGATAAAACAAATAATCTCCGTAATCGGAAGTTGGTAATAATTCCTGTATAGAAGGAAATAAATCTCTTAATAGTTCTAAGTCATTTCTTTTCTTATATATAATCTTAAAAATCCACAGAAAACTTTCCCTTATTAGCCTGTAAAAAAAATTACCTCTTAAATTTTCATTAGGTAAATGTCCTCCTGCCCAAAAATAGTACGCTTCAACTGAGCCACTATTTGGTGTTCCTAACATTACCAATTTATCTACATCGTATGCATAAAAGTTACTTTGGACATAAGCTCTAGCAACAATTCCTCCCATGCTGTGACAAACTATATCAACTTTTCTCGCTCCTGTTATTTCTTTAGCTTTTTTTATCACAGGTATTAAATATTTTTTAGCACTATATAAATTAGGTTTAGTCCAATCATAATATGCAACAAATAGGTTCTTATTTTCCTCATAGCCCATATACTTAAAATTATCCATGATAGGTCTATAAGCATATTCTGCTAATCCAAAATCAAATTCACCTGTACCAGGAATTATTGCATCCCCCAGTGAGCCAAAAAGACCTGGTATGAACACGATAGGTTTATTATTCTTTCTTATATAATACCTACGCAAAAAGAACATAAATAATCCACTTCCCATAAAATTATATATATCATTTTATGAAGAAGTGGATGTTACTGTTAATATTAAACTAGCTCTTTTTAGCACTTTCTTTAGCCACTCTCCATTGTTCCCTTGTCATTTTCTCTAACCTCAAATTATTTTTTATTTGAGGACTTGATATAGCATTTGAAAACCAAGTAATAGCCTCTTGATATTCACCTAATCTTCTATGTAATTCCCCTATTAAATAAGCAATAGTAGCATCATTACTAGTATCCTGAGTAAAGGTTCCGTTATAATAGAAATCTTTATACTTTTCTAATGAAAATCTCATAAACTTTGTTTCTTCTTCACTTTCAAGGATTCTATATAACCATGTTAATCTTAAGCATATATTAGCTATATGATAACTACTTAGCCCTAATAACTCACCACAATACAGAGCTAATTTGTAACACTCTATTGCTTGTTCTGTGCTTCTTACACCAGAATAATCTCTTTTCTTCCATCTTGTTGTAATCTTATCTTTAATAATTTCTTTCCATTCAGGCCTTATCTTGTTAAAGTTCTTTTCCATAGCTGAATACCCACACTCTGAACATACAAATACATCATACTTAATAGGGTTTTCAGTTTTATAGTATGTCATAAAATCAGTATCCCTTTTTTCTACTCTTAATTTAGAACTTAAAACTTTTTTCGTAGTAAATTCATTGCCACAAATTGGACATTCTACTTTTTTATCATATAATTTGCTCATTTTTAGCCTCCTTGCTATTTCATCCATCGTAATAAATTCAACTCTATATCACTCAATATTTACTTCTTCATTTTCTAAATTTTCTTCTTTAGGTCCTGTTTTTATAATTTGCTTTTTAGGCTTATACAAATCATATGAAACTAGTTCAGTTTCTACTACTTTACCATCCTTTATAGTCGATTTATAGGTTTTAACCTTATAACCATATCTTCCTTTCTGCACAATAACTTTTTCTCCTGGTTTTAAATTAGCATCCTCTTTTATCTCCTGGTCTGGTGATATTTTCTCAGTAATTACTGATTTTATATCTATCTTTTTATTTTTATCATCTTTCTTTCCATATATCGATATTAAAAGTTTCCTATTAGCTGTTTCTGTATGAATATAAACAGGATATTTTTTATTATTTTTAAATTTCAAATCAAGATATCCATAAACTACTGTAGCGTCTCTGCCTTTGGGCACATAAGTTGATGGTATTGAATGATGATATCTCTCTACAATCTCCAAATCTGATAATAACACTGCATTATATAATGTTGTTGAAACTTGACATACTCCTCCGCCTATTGCATCAACAAACTTTCCATTGATTATAACTTTAGCTGTTCTATATCCATCGCTTTTACTTCTCGCTCCTGTAGTTTCATTAAATGAAAATAATTCCCCTGGCAATAACACTATTCCGTCTATAGCTTGAGAGGACAGTTGGATATTATGAACTCTCCCCTGACTGCTACCATAGAAAGAAGTAGTATATTCTCCAAGTTTATCTTTTATCTTACTTAAATTTTCCTTAGTTAGCCTTGGCTTTGTTTCCTGTATTGGAATTTCTACTTCACTTGATAAAAGTATACTATCTTTAATTCTTTTCTCTAAAAGGTCAATCTTTACCTTTCTTCCCATAACTTCAGGTTGTATTTTAAATTTACCTTTGTTAAAACTTATGGTTGCATTTTTACTCTCTTGATTCAAATCTTTAGATATTTTGTTAACCAATTTATATAATTTATCCCGATCATATTTTACGGTCATTTTTATTTCTTTACCATAAATTCTAGTATAGTATATCTCTTTTAATCTATCAATAATACTTCCCTGTCTACCTATTTGATAAGCTTTATTAACAGCTTCATAGTAATCATAAGTAATACCTAAATCTACATATCTAGCATCATAATAATAATCCTTATAAGTTAATTTTAATTGTTTGTTTTCCAATTCTTTTTGTTTTAAAGCTTGTATCTTTTCCAGTGCTTCTTGTCTATTATAACCTTTCAAATCAACTTCTTCAATCTTAACACCATTATATATAGTAGTACTATTTAAAATAAAATAAATACTAATAATAGCTATAATCAATATTACAATGACTGCTATTATTAATATCTTTATTGTTTTCATAGCTTTCCTCCCTTTGATAGCTTTATCCCATTCATTAATATTTATCATTATATTTTTATTAAAAAACTTTATAATATATGAAATATATGACTAATAACAAGCTATCAAAGAGACAAAAAACTAAATCTAATATCATTAGATTTAGTTTATCTAATGATATTAGATTTATATAGTTAACTAAACTTCCTATCCTTTTTCCAATATATTTCTATTTTGTCTCCATCCTTAAGAACTTGTGTATATTCTGCTTTTGCACCATTAACTTTTAAATATAACATTCCCTTTGGTTTAGACAGGTCAAAATCTAAATAGTCAAATATCTTAATAAATAGAAATTTGTCCTCATTATGCTCTATTACTTTATCTTCACCGTTAATATTAAGTCTAATGGTCTTAGTTAAACTATTATTCTCAGCTGATTTTGTATTTTCCTTATAGTCATTAATTTCTTTTGCTGTGATTTCATCTTTATATATTAGCTCTTCATTTTTATATATCATATAACTATCTGGGTTTATATTTAAAGCATCGAAAACTTCACTAACTGTTTTAATTTTATTGACTTGTATTTTATCATATTCTTTTATAGGTATATTTTCACTAACTACATCTCCATTCACTTTCACTTGTTTAATCAAATATACTTTTTCACCATTAAATGTAATATATTCTTTCATATTTATACAGTCAAATAGTCTAGGATTTGGTTTCTTACCAACCGTTGCCTCTTTTACCTGTACAATATCTCCATTTTTAAGTTTTTGCTCTAAATTTGATATCTGATTATTTACATATATCTCTGATGGTTTACCTATTTCTCCTCTTATTCTCAGTTTTTGCTCATTTACAAAGTATATAAAGTCTTCTCCCCTTTTAGGTATTAGATTTCTAGGATTATACCCTACTAACACTAATGCATCTGATACCTTAATGTCTTTAGAGTTAAACAACTTAATTTTTTGTCCATTTACTGTTACTTCTAGAAAGTCCTTATACATATCTTTTACTGCTGTAACTCCTATTCCTATTGGAGTAATAGCATGGGGACCATTCAACTCTTCTGGTATATCGTCAATTTTTTCGATTATATCACTACTTCTTACAACAACTCTTTCTTTTGGTAGTTCAAGATATTCTGCTATATATTCTGATAGTCGTGGTATTTGTCCTCCTCCACCTATAAGAAAAATTGCACTAGGTGCTTTTTCATTATATTTTAATATACTATCTGATATTTCCTTAGCCAGTTTTTTAATATTTTCCTGTATACTATTTAGTATTTCTTCTGTTGTTAAGTTATGTTCAATGCCTACTACATCGTGAAACTTATGATTCTGTTGTTTATTAAGACTAATTTTTAGTTTTTCAGCCGAATCAAAATCTAACAAATAAGTTTTTGCAATAGCTTCTGTAATTTCATCTCCAGCTACAGATGCCATTGCATATGCCACAATAGTTCCATCCTTTGTTATAGCAATATCAGAAGTACCAGCTCCTATGTCTATCAATGCTAAATTTAAAAGCCTTAAATTTTTCTTAATAGCAACATTAATAGCTGCAATAGGCTCTAATGTCATATTTATAACTTCTAATCCCACTCTACTCATAACAGTATATAGGCTATCTACTACTATATGAGGTAAAAATGTAGCAAGTAAATCAACGCCAAGTTTACTTCCTCTATGCCCTTCAGGATTCTCTATAAAATTATTATCAAGATAATAGTTTACTACGGTGTAACCAACACAATAATATTTTGATTCTATATTAGTACTCTCATCTAAAACTTGTTGAGCCTTTTGTATAGCCTCCATCTCTAAACTTTCAACAAGCTTTCTATCAATTTCCCTTGTAGAATCTATTTCTCTATCTAATCTAACTCTCTCTGTCCTTAAAGCTCTACCAGCTGCTGCTATGGCAACTTTGTCTAACTCCATATTTAATTTTTCTTCTAACCTTTCTTTTACTCTTTTTACTATTTGTACTACTCCATTAATATCGTGAATCTGTCCATCGTACATATTTCTTTTGTCATGTTCTTCTATTTCACACGCTAGTATCTTAAAAACTTCATTTTCATATTTTCCTACTATTCCAATAACTGTTCTTGTTCCTATGTCAAGAGCAAAAACTAATTGTTCATTATCTAAATTTGTTACTACATTGGGTACCATTAATAACACCCCTTATCTTATTCTCAACTTTATCTATTCTCTATAAACAGTCTATTTTCCTCTTTTTATGACAAAAAAATATTTTAAAAGCGACAAAAGCCGCTTTTAGTCACAGAGGACAGGTTTTATTTTTCATCTTCTATTACGTCTTTTATTTCATTTACTTTTACGTCTTTTTGTACGCTCTTTTATGCGTTTTTATCTCTTAATTCCTTATAATATAAACAATACTTTGTTAAAGGGCAAATTTCACATTTTGGTTTTCTTGCTTTGCATATTCTTCTTCCGTGGAATATAAGCCAGTGATGAGCTTTAGACCATAAGTTTTTCTGTATATTAGTCATTAAATCTTTTTCTGTATCATCTACGCTATCACTATCAGCTAACCCTATTCTATTTGATACTCTAAACACGTGGGTATCTACTGCAATTGCATCTTTGCCAAACGCATTACTTATAACCACATTAGCTGTTTTTCGTCCTACTCCTGGTAGCTTCATAAGTTCTTCTCTAGTTTGTGGTACCTTACCGTTATATTCATTAACTAGTATTTCGCATGTTTTTAATATATTCCTACTCTTATTTCTATAAAATCCACAACTTTTTATTAATTCCCCTAATTCTTCTTGTGTTAATTCAAGATAATCCTCAGGCTTTTTATACTTTTCAAATAAATCCTTAGTAATTATATTTACTCTTTTATCTGTACATTGTGCCGCCAATATTGTAGCTATCAATAGTTCAAAGGCATTTGTGTAATTGAGTTCTGATTTAGCCTCTGGATAAAGGTCATTTAGTATTTGTAACACTTTATTAATTTCTTTTTTATTCAATATTTTTTTCATATAATTCAGCCTTTCATAGTTTATGGGTGGAAATTAAATTTACATTCCTATTATACCCACTTAATTTCATGAATAACTATAATATTTCTATATGATGACTAATAATCTCTACTCTACTATCATTTTCAATATATTTTAATACCTTTGATATCATACTATTAGCATGAGATGTGCTATTAGAAACACATGCAAATCCTATAACTGACTTTCTCCAAGTATCATGTAAATCTACTTCACAAATAGATACATTATATCTAGACTGTATCCTTGCTATTATACTCTTTATTACATGTCTTTTTTCCTTCAATGAATTTGCTTCATATATTAATAATTCTATCTCACAGGAACCAATTATCATGATGTCACCTCTAATACACATTATTTTAAATTCTTATTAATTAAATAATATCACTTTTATATTAAAATCATAAAAATCGTCTATAAACTTTTAAGTCATAGACGATTTTCTATAATGAGAACCGATATTTAAAAAGCTTTTATTTTCAAAGCAACAATGTTTATTCATTTTGTTATGTCTTTTGTACAAGCTTCCTTCTTCTACTAAATCAAACAAATAGCCTTCTAGCTTAGCCAATCTTACACAACCTATTTTTCTCTCATTAAGTGGAATATCTATCGTTAGATTTTCAATAATCTTAACAGGTTTTTTACCTAGTGCTATTATACTATGTCCTAATAAAAGAGCCTCCTGAATATCATGTGTAACAAATACTATTGTCTTTTTTTGTTTCTCCCAAAGCTTCTTTATTAATTCTACCATTTTAAATCTTAGTGGTGCATCTAATCCTTTAAATGGCTCATCCATAAGAAGCAAATTCCCTGGAACTGCAAACCCTCTTGCTAAAGCTAACCTTTGCTTCATACCACCGCTCATCTGATTTGGATAGTATTCTTTATAATCTAGCAATTCTACAGCATCAAGCCAACCATCAATATATTCATCTAATTTATTCTTCTCTATTTTATTATCTAAAACAAATTTCATATTATCTTTTACTGTTTTCCACGGTAAAAGTCTTGGACTTTGAAATACATAACTTACAATTTTATCATTTAAATTTAAAATTTCTCCTGAATCAGGAATTAAAAGTTCTGATAAAAGATTTAAAATAGTTGACTTTCCACTACCCGACGGACCGATTATGCATGTTATTTCATTATGAGGTATCTGTAAGTTAAAATTTTCCAATATTTTGGTATCATCATAACTTTTAGTTATATTTTTTAACTGTATTGCCTTCATTCTTTTTCCACCTTCCTACATAATTAGACACTCTAGTTAAAATAAATTGAAACAGATACCCTATTAATACAATATATACAGTAAGGGCTAATATATGGTCAGTAGCCAAAGAATCTCTAGCATATGACATCCTTGCTCCTATACCCGTTTGCACTGTTAATAATTCTGCCATAATTACCGTTTTCCATGTAATTCCTAAAGCTACTTTTGCACCTGCTAAAATATACGGAACTACCGAAGGTAAATAAATATCTTTTATGACTTTTTTTCTTCTTATCTTAAATACTGCTGCCATCTCCATTAATTCATTATCAATGTTGTTAAGACCTTCTAAAGTATTTAATATAATTATTGGGAGAATTGTTATTATAATAATAAATATAACTATTTGAGAATTAAGTGAGAACCACATCATAGCTAAAAGTATCCAAGATATTCTAGGCACACTTTGAAAAACAACAACATAAGGATAAAAAATTTTGTTTAAAACCTTATTACTGTATAATATAATACCTATTCCAATCCCCAGTATCATAGCTATAAAATAAGCTGATATACCTCTAAAAATAGTAAGAGATAAATCTAATATGAAAGTATTATCAGTAATATAGCTTATCATTATTTTAAATACTTCAGTTAATGAAGGTATTATTATAGGGGGATAAATATATGATAATAGTTGCCAAATAGCCAAAATAATGACTAAAGAAACCATCTGGATTCTTTTATCTTTTAAAATCATATTTATTACTCCTTTTAGTAATGCTATTCATTCTGTAATCCACTATAAAAATCATCATCTGGAATCTTGTTACCAATCATTGATGGATTAAACTTTAACCATTGATTATAATAAGATTTCAATTCAGATTTCGTTTTTGTACTATCAATTAATTCAAGCTCCATATTATTTAAAGCTTCCTCTATTACTTCTACTGGCATACCTTTAAGATACTTAGCCCCTAGCTTTGCAGCTTCTTTAGGATTTTCTTTTACCCATTTTATAGCATCACTATATTTTTCATTGAAAACTGATACTAACTGAGGATGGTTACTTATAAATTCACTTCTAGATACCACACCTGCAAAAGGTACTCTATTCCCATATATTTTTTTCCATTCTTCATCTAAATTTGATACTATGATAGTGTTATCTTTTTTATGTTTTACTTGACTAACAAAAGGTTCTCTTAAAGTAAAAAATTCAATATCTTTAAGGTCATTAATCACAAGCTGAGATAATTCCTTTAAATTCATATACTTAAGTTTTATATCTTCATTAGGTTTAATTCCTTTATTACTTAATATAGAACTTAATACAAATTCAACAGGTCCACCTTTTTTTGATGTCCAAATGGTTTTTCCATTTATATCATCTATTGATTGTATTTCACTTTTATTAGACATTAGAAAAAAAGTAGCTCCATAATTAGCATTTATTATTTTTACAGGAATATCCTTGTTATATAATTTAGCGGCTTCTTGTACAGATAACATAGCCATATCTATATTCTTCTTCATTAGCATAGCTGTAACTTCTTGTCTAGTTTTATGAATAGATACATCAAGATTTATATTTTCACCCAGTAGCTCCTTTTCCATCATATAAAATAAAGGGATACTATTAGGTGCAAAAGGAGTTGACAACTTTATATCTACTGTTTCAGCAGTCTTTACATCTGTTTTATTTTGTTTTTCTAAACTATCAGAATTATTCTGACCTTGCCCACTACATGCAGTAATTAAAAAAATCATTAAAAAAATTAGCGATAATGCTTTTATTTTGTTTTTCATATACTTTTCCCCTCTCTTGTATTAATGTTAAATTATAAAGCTTTGTAATTGATAATTATTCTCAATTATATTTATCTTAGTTACATAGTATCAGAAGCAAACTTATATGTCAATATAAAAAAAGTGAGTGAAATGGACCTTTAGAAAAAATGAATAACCAGTCACCCTTAAAATTTTAATAAATTTATAGTAACTCTCATTTAAATGTGAGCTATTTGGTGGGGATATCTACATCCATCACCACAAAATAAGAGGTGCCTCATGGGCACCTTTGTATTATTTTAATATATTCATTTCTTTTCCTACTTTTTCAAATATGTCAACTGCTCTGTCTAGTTGTTCTTTGGTATGTCCAGCAGTCACCATACATCTTACTCTACCAGTTCCTTTTGGTACAGTTGGGAATACAATACCTGATACGAATACTCCATTTTCAAATAATTTTCTACTAAATTCCATAGTCTTAGCTTCATCACCAATGATAACTGGTGTTATTGGAGTCTGACTATTTCCTGTATCAAATCCTAATTTGCCAAGCTTTTGTTTGAAGTACTTGGCATTATCCCATAATCTGTCTGTATATTCTGTGCTTTCCATAAGCATCTTAATTGCTTCAATAATTGCACCAACAGCTGCAGGTGGTAGTGAAGTACTGAATAATATTGGTCTACCTCTGTGGTTTAACCACTCTTGCATAGTATTGCTACCAGCTACATATCCACCAACAACTCCAATAGCTTTTGATAATGTGCCTATACTGAAGTCAACTCTTCCGTGTAGATTGAAGTGGTCAACAGTACCTCTACCACTTTCTCCTAATACTCCTGAGCCATGAGCATCGTCAACATAAGTCATAGCTTCATATTTTTCTGCTAACTCAACTATTTCAGGAAGTTTTGCTATATCTCCATCCATACTGAAAACACCATCAGTAATAATTAATATATTTTCATATTTGTCTCTGTTTTCTTTTAATACCTTTTCTAGATGATCCATATCAGAATGCTTAAATATTGCTTTATCCGCTCTGCTTAATCTTGTTCCGTCAATGATACTAGCATGATTAAGCTCATCAGATACTATTAAATCACCTTTTCCTGTTATAGCTTGTATGGTACCTGCATTACAGTTAAATCCTGACTGAAATACCATAGCTGCTTCTTCTCTTTTAAACTTAGCTAATATTTCTTCTAGTTCTTCGTGGATATCCATATTTCCTATTATTGTTCTTACTGCACCTGCTCCTGCTCCATATTTTTCAACAGCTGCTATTGCTGCCTTCTTTAATCTTGGATGATTTGCAAATCCTAAGTAGTTATTAGATGATAAATTAATTACCTTTTTGCCATTTAGTATTACTTCTGCTTCATTTGGTCCTTCTAATACTGGTAATTTTCTATATACTCCTTGGTCCTTTAATTCTTGAATCTTTTCTTTTAAAAAGTTAAGTTCATGTACACTGCTCATTTATATGTACCTCCTTTTTATTTATAAAATAAAGTTTTGTTAACGTTTCCATTGTGTTGCTTCAATTTCTTCAATAACATTTATTCTTATTATAATTATACTATAACAGTTTCTTTTCTCCTGCTTATCTCAAGCAGTATTAATTTTTCTTAATACTTTTTGTTTGTATTTTAGAATTTATTTCTTTAACACCTATATTGTACCACATATAAACAATATCGTTAAGAAAAATACAAACTTTCATTATAATACATTAAGTTAATTTATTTTCTACTTTAAAATACTTTAGTAATTTTTCTAATTCTTCTTTAACTTCTTTATCCTTCTCAAGTTGTAATCTTTGTTTTAATAATTCCTTTCCTCTTTTTATATCTATCTTTAATATAGCCCAAGCAGCATATTCTCTAATCATAGGACTTGGGTCGTTTAGCTGTTTTTCAATTAGGTCTAAATATTTCTTATCACCGATATTGCCTAAAGCAATAATAGCATTTCTTTTTAAAATATTTTTTCCTCTCCAGCTTCCTGATATGTGTCCATACTTTTTTTTGAATTCTTTATTAGATATTTTTAACAACTCTAATAAATCTAGATACCCACTAGTTTTATGAGGAATAAATTCTTTAATCTGTCCTTTCTTTACATTTTTATTTTTAGGGCATACTAACTGACAAGTATCACACCCATATATTTTAACCCCCATTTTATCTCTTAATTCATATGGTATTCTCTTTTTTGTTTGAGTTAAATAAGATACACATCGTGTTGCATTAATTTTATAATCTTCTTGTATGGCATTTGTAGGACACGCATCAATACAGAGTCTACAATCTTCACACTTTGATTTTAGTGAATTATCCTTTTGTAAATCTAAATCAGTTAATATATATCCTAAAAAAATAAAAGAACCAAATTCATCATTAATAATAGAGCAATTTTTTCCATACCATCCTATTCCTGATTTTTCAGCTATATATCTATCAATAAGTGGTCCTGTATCAACAAAAGCTTTATAATCAAAATCAATAATTTTTCTTATTTCTTCTACTAATAGCTGTATTTTCTCTTTTACTACTTTATGATAGTCTATACCCCATGAAGATTTAGATAATCTTCCTACTAATTTATTGTCTCTTTTTAATTTAAAATCAACATTATATGACAATCCTATAACTATAATTGATTTAGCGCTGGGCAAATGGAGTTTTGGATTATACCTCTTCTCTAAATCTTCCTCTTCAAATTCAGTATGAAACCCTTTTTCTTTTCTTTGTATAAGGAATTCTTTCACCTCATCAAATGGTTCTGCATCTGTGAAACCAATTATATCGATTCCTATCCCTTTTGCTTTATCTATTATATAATCCTTTAAATTCATTACACATTCCCCTTTATATTCGAAAAAATATTTGTTATATTTAATTTACTATAAAATTTGGGAGGCATAAAAGTGAAAAAATGGTATAACAAACTTTTTCTTAATTCCGTACGTAAAGCAGTAGAAAAATTTAATATGATAGAAGACAATGATAACATATTAGTTGGTATTTCTGGTGGCAAAGACAGTAGCTTCTTACTTTATACCTTAATCCAATTACGTCAAGCATCATATCTTAATTTTAACATAACTGGAGTTCATATTGACCTGGGCTTTAAAATAAATCTTAGTGAAATAGAAAACTTTTGTAAAAAAAATAATGTTGAATTAATTGTTGAAAAAACTGATATAGGAAATAGAATTTTTAATTCTGATAAAAATCCATGTTATTTGTGTTCTAAACTAAAAAGAGGTGCTTTATCTAGAATTGCATTAAAATATAAATTTAATAAAATAGCCCTTGGTCATCATAGTACTGATGCAGTAGAAACATTCTTACTAAACTTAATTTATACTGGAAAGTTAGGCTCTTTTAAACCTAATACTTATAATGAAGAAAAAAATATTCATGTTATACGACCTTTAATCTATGTTAATGAGGAAACTATTGAAAAAGTGGTAGAATTAGAGCAACTACCTTTAGCAGCCGGTGGTATATGTCCAGTTGATAAAAAAACTAAACGAGAAGAAATGAAACAATTACTTACACAACTAAAAAACTTATATCCTGATATTGAAAGTAAAACAATTAAAGCCTTAGAAAATATTGATACCAATAATTTATGGAATTAAATTATTCACCTATTGTACATTTAAATATTATCATTAAAATTAAACCGAGGATAAATCCATATGTAGCTAACATTTCATTGCCACCTCCATGACTTTCTGGAATAAGTTCATGGGATACAACATAAAACATAGCCCCAGCTGTTAGTGCTAATATAAAAGGTAATATATTTTCTATAAAACCTACTGCTACTAATCCAATAGCAGCTGCTATTGGCTCTCCAATTCCTGTTAAAAAAGAAAACAATACCATTTTTTTCTTCGAAGCTCCTGCTTCTTTTAATGATGCTGCAACTACTAGACCCTCAGGTATATTCTGTATCCCCATAGCCAAGGCTAAGTTCAACCCTGATGCTACATCTCCAGAGCCATATCCTACTCCAACAGCAAATCCCTCAGGCGTATTATGTATAGCAACAGCTATTCCCAATAGTAGAGTTTTTTTTAATGCATCATTCTTACTGCTATTAAATTGATTCGTATGAGTATGGGGTACTACATACTCAATAAAAGTCAATAACAAAGTCCCTGCTATGATACCACCTGTAATACAAAGCAAACTCCCTTTTTGCATTGCTGGACGTATTAAATTAAATGAACTAGCAAACACCATAACTCCACCAGCAAAGCCTAATAACCCATCTTTAACACCTATTGGAACTTTTTTAAATAACAGTAATGGCAATGAACCTATGCCAGTACAAAGTCCTACAATTATACTTGCTATTATCCCTTGCATGTATTAACCTCCTATCCAAATATGTATATATTATCCTTTGTTATATCTATCTTTATACACAATTTGGATAAAGGCGGAAAAAAAGCGAGCATAGCTCACTTTTTTGTGGTATTTTTCTATACATTTCTTAATAATTCTATTTCTTCTTTATATCCTTCTAAATCGTTAGGTGTTTCTAACAGAAAAGGTAAATGTTTTAATTGAGGATGTGTAATAATTTTGTTTATAGCTTCTAACCCAATAGTACCTTTTCCTATTTTTTCATGTCTATCTTTTTTACTATTAAAATCCTTCATACTATCGTTAAGGTGTATAGCCTTAAGTCTATCTAGTCCTATGATATCATCAAATTTCTGTAATACATCATCTAAATCATTAACTATATCATAACCCGCTGAATAGATGTGACAAGTATCAAGGCACACCCCCATTAACTCTGAATACTTAACCTTGTCAATTATTTCCTTAATTTGTTCAAATGTATAGCCCACTTCTGTACCTTTACCAGACATTGTTTCTAATAAAATCGTAGTACTTTCATTCCCTGTTAATATTTCATTAAGTCCTTCTGTAATTCTATTAATTCCGTATTCTACACCCTTTTTCAAATGGTTCCCTGGATGAAATGTATATAAATCACATGGAATTTCCTCTAATCTCTTTAAATCATCTGCTAAAGTCATTTTTGCGAATTCCCAGATTCTCTCTTTATGTGAAGCCATATTCAATGTATATGGAGCATGAGCTAATAATGGACCAAAGCTATGTTCTACCATAATATCTTTTAACTTTTTTACATCTTCTGCATTTATTTCTTTAGCTTTTCCTCCCCTTGGATTTCTAGTAAAAAACTGAAATGTATTAGCTCCTATACTTAAAGCTTGTTTACCTGCCTCTTCATATCCTTTTGATATTGATAAATGACATCCTAGGTGCATATGTATCTCTCCCTTTAACCTTATTTTAAATAAAATTATATCAAAACTATCTATTTATTACTATTTACTTGGTTACAAATCAATTGTTGTTCTTAATTTTTAATTATTTCTATAGATGTTTATAACAAACACATTATATGTTATAATCTTATTAGTTTATGATAGAAAGGGTAATAATATGCCTAAATTAGGAAAAAAATTCTGGAAAAAATTCGATTTCACATTACTTATAACAGTTATTTTATTAAATATAATTGGTATAATAATGATAAAAAGTGCTGCTCCTGATACTCAGCACTTAAAAATGCAAGCAATAGCATTTACTTTAGGTATTTTTGCTATAGTATTTTTTACGTTCTTTAACTATGAAACCTTTGGTAAATTATATATACCTATATATATATTTAGTAATTTGCTATTAGTAGCTGTTTTGATATTTGGATTTGGTGAGGAACAATGGGGTGCTAGGAGCTGGTTAGCTATAGGTAGCTTTACATTTCAGCCTTCAGAAATAGCTAAATTCGGTATTATAATTTCCGTAGCTAAATTTATTGATAAAAATAAAGAACAAATAAATGAAATTGGAACTTTAATAAAAATATTAATCTTTGCTTTTATACCAGTAGGACTTATACTAATGCAACCAGACTATGGTACAGCATTTGTGTTTATCTTCTTTATTTTTATAATGATATTTACTGCTGGTCTTGATTATAAATATGTATTATACGCAGCTATTGCTGGTATTATAAGTTCACCTGCTTTATGGTTTACTTTAAAACCATATCAACGGGATAGAATATTAGATTTTTTTAACCCTAGTCGTGACCCTATGGGATCAGGATACCAAGTTATTCAATCTAAAATGGCCATAGGTTCTGGAAAAATATTCGGAAGAGGATTATTTCATGGAAAACTGACTCAATCTAAATATATTCCTCAACAACATACAGATTTTATTTTTGCAGTAATAGGCGAAGAATTAGGTTTCATAGGTGGACTAGCTGTACTACTCTTATATTTCATAATGATTTATCGTCTTATCAAAATAGCTAGAAATGCAAAGGATTTATTCGGTTCACTTATAGTCATAGGTATAGCTTCTATGATGATATTTCATATATTTGAAAACATAGGTATGACAATGGGATTAACTCCCGTTACAGGAATTCCTCTTCCTTTTTTAAGTTATGGAGGAACATTCCTTTTAGCTAATATGGTTAGTATAGGAATTGCTTTAAGTGTTGCTACTAAAAAAGATGGGATTAATTTTTAGAGGTGCTAAACAAGCATCTCTTTTTTAATACAAAATCTAAAAAAGGGTACACTAATAATATCAATTATATTTAGGAGTTGATATTATGGAAAAAAACGTTGGCGATGTTGACGCTTATCTTAGAATAACAGGAGGATTAACAGTTTTAGGTTTAGGTATAATGAAGAAATCTAGTCTTTTGGTAGGTTTAGGAGCTATGAAGGTGGCAGAAGGAGTTACTAGATTTTGTCCTTTACTTTACATAACTGGTTATTCAACAAATCACAATAAAACACAGGTACCTGTATTTTCAAAAACCTTTACTAATGATAAATAT
>NZ_ARZA01000226.1 GCF_000387765.1 Caldisalinibacter kiritimatiensis | reverse complement strand
ATAGCAGCAGCTATAAACAGATTAAGAATATTAAAGATGAAATAAAAAGTTGAGGCTTAACTAACCTCAACTTTTATATATTTTCAAATATATTACGTATTTTATTTATATCATTTGTTATTCCTAGTGCTAACATTAATTTGATTCGTGCCTTTTGACCAGGTAAATTATATCCGAAAATGGCTCCTAACTTTTTTAGATGTTTTCCAGCTCCTTCATAACCATAAGTATCAAGAACTCTTCCAGTAGGGCATCTAGATACTATTACAATAGGAATGTTTTTATTTATTGCATTTTCTATTCCTTCTATCATTTTAGGAGGCACATTACCTCTGCCAAGGGCTTCAATTACTATCCCTTTATAACCGGATTGGATACAAAACTCTATTAAGTCGGAGTTCATACCTACACCTGTTTTGAGTAAAGCTACATCAGTTTCTATATTTTCTGTTGGAATATAATCTCTGTATTTGATATCTCTATAAAAAATAACCTCATCATTGTCAACTATACCTAATGGACCAAATTCTGGTGCTTTAAAAGTATTAACAGTTAAAGTATTTGTTTTAGTAACTTCTGAAGCAGCATTAACTTCATTATTCATTACCACTAATACACCTTTATTTTTAGCTTCATCAGATATAGCAGTACAAATTGCAGCTGATAAGTTACTAGGTCCATCATAACCAAGTTCTGACCCATTTCTCATAGCTCCTACAACTATAACAGGCTTTTCGTTTTTTATGGTTAGGTGTAGAAGATACGCGGTTTCTTCTAAAGTGTCAGTACCATGAGTAACGACGACACCAGTTATATCTTTGCGGGCAAGGGTTTTCCTAACTAGTTTAGAAAGTTCCATCATCTTTTCTGGTGTCATATGAGGTCCAGGAAGTTTAGCAAAGTTTATAATTTCAATATCAGTGTATTTTTCTATGTTTGTAACCATAGCCATGATTTCTTCGCTTGATAAGGCGGGGATAGCAGCATTAATTCTAGGGTCTACTTTCATAGAAATTGTACCGCCTGTAAATATAACAGCTACTTTATTTTCCAATTAAAAAACCTCCCAGTAAGTTTATATGTATATCGTTTATATATTATTTTAACATATAATAAAGGGATATTGAATAATTTTAAATATAAACGACAAGTAACTTCATAAAACAACTTAAAATTCAATATAGTAATAGTTTAAAGCACTCATAAATTAATATATAGATTAATATTATAAAATAAGAGTATAAAAAGGGTTGATGACATTGATATATAAAATCATATTACATAAGTTTGGAGTTTATAGTATTAATAAAACAGATGTAGATAAGGATATTGAAAAAATATCTAGAATATACGATAGATGCGAAGATACATCAAAGCAAGAATTAAATAACAAAAAAGCCAAAAGGACCTAAAACAGGTCCTTTTGGCTTTTCCGTTTGAACAAATGGCACACAACTCGTTCAAAAGGGGTATTGGGGATAATTTTTCTTAAGGTTACCAGGGGGATAATCACAAGAACGATTATAACAAAATACGACAAATTATGCAACTAAATTTTTAAATTTTTTTGATTTAAAGTTAATTTATAAATAAAGTGTTGAAAAAACACTTCCAAAAATTTTATATTGTCATACTTGACAAAATATGATTAAATATATTTAAATAAATATTACGATGACGTAATAATACTACTTATAATATTACAAAAAATAAACAACAAAAGGAGGAATTATATGCTGAAGAATACAAAATTTCTTAAAAACTCAGCTAATTTAATTTTAGTAGCGATGGTTTTAGGTATTATCGCCGGTGGAGTTATGGGAGAAGATGCAGCAGTATTTGCTCCATTAGGTAAGGTATTTATGAAACTTATTAAAATGTTAGTAATACCATTGGTTACTGTTTCAATAATATCTGGAGCAGCTTCTTTAGGTAATACGAAATCAGCAGGTAAAATTGGTATAGCAACATTTGGATATTATATGGGTACTACTATGTTTGCTGTTGCTTTGGGACTTTTATTAGGGAATATATTTAAGCCAGGATTAGGTTTAGATATGTCAACTATTCAATCTATGTTTTCTGATGAATATATAGATAAAGGAGGAACTCCAGGTTTTTGGGAGACTATTTTAGGTATCATACCAGTAAATCCTTTTAAGGCATTATTAGATGGGAATATACTTCAAATATTATTTTTTAGTTTATTTTTAGGCTTCGGTATTTCTACACTTGAAAAAGAAAAGAAAGATACTTTATTAAATATGTTTAATTATATAATTGAAGCACTTATTTGGATGGTTGAAAAGGTTATAATTATAGCACCTATTGGTGTATTTGGACTTATGGCAGATGCTGTTGGAACTTTTGGATACGAAACTTTATATCTTGTGTTAAAACTACTAGGTGTTTATATATTAGCTTTATCAATACACACTTTTGGTTTTTATCCATTTATGGTAAAAATGTTCTCAAAACTTTCTCCATTTAAGTTTTTAAAGAAGATAAGGAAAGCACAAATGGTTGCTCTTTCAACTGCATCATCAATGGGTACTTTACCTGTTACTTTAGATGTGTGTGAAGAGGATTTTGAAGTTTCCAATAGTACAGCTTCTTTTGTATTACCATTAGGAGCTACTATAAACATGGATGGAAATGCAATTTATTATGCACTTGTTGCTATGTTCTTTTCACAAATGTTTGGTATAGATTTAGGTATAACTGAGTATGTTGCAATAATACTAACTGCTACAATTGGTTCTATTGGACAAGCAGGTGTTCCGGGACCATCTTTACTTGTTGTCGCAGTTTTATTATCGGCTAATATACCTGTAGTTGGGTTACCATTATTGTTTGGAGTTGACCGTATATTTGATATGCTTAGAACAGCAGTAAATATAACAGGAGATGCTTCATGTGCTGTAATAGTTGACCAAATATTTAAAGTAGATGAAATAAATAATGATATGTCAGAAAATATAGCATAGAAAGTATAAAAAACCACCTTCTTTATCTTAAGTAGGTGGTTTTTTTAGTGTTTAAGATTGAAGCTTGATTTAAAAGAAAAACTTTAATAAGCTATTATTTTTCTATATAATAAATAAGAGAGTAAAAAGAGCGGCATTGTTATATAAAGATTATTATATTATAATTTATCTGCATATAAAGTTTGATAATAAAAGTATATAGTTTTTAGAATAATATTAGTTAAGATATATGAAGTTGCGGGGTGATTATATGATTGTTTATTTAGATAATAGTGCTACTACTAGACCTAGAGACGAGGTAATAGATGTAATGAATAATATGCTAAAAATTGATTATGGTAATCCTTCATCATTACATAGAATGGGCTTAGAGGCTGAAAAAAAAGTAGAAAGCTCAAGACAAATAATTGCTGATTTTTTAAGAGTTAGAAAAGATGAGATATTTTTTACTTCTGGGGGTACTGAAAGTAATAATATAGCTATACAGGGACTAATCAACAAAAACAGTAGAGCTGGTAAACATATTATTACAACTGAAATAGAACATTCGTCTGTTTTAAATATATTTAAGGCGTATGAGCAACGTGGCTATGATATAACTTATCTTAATGTAGATGAGTACGGCTTTATTGATATAGAACAACTAGAAAATAGTATAAGGGAAGATACTATTGTAGTTTCAATAATGTTAGTAAATAACGAAATTGGTACTATACAAAATTTAAAACAAATAAAAAAGATTATCTCTAAGAAAAACAATAATGTAAAATTACATATTGATGGTGTTCAAGCGTTTGGTAAAATAAAAGTTGATATTAAAGATTTAGGTATTGATACATTTTCATTTAGTGGTCATAAAATACATGGACCTAAAGGCGTAGGTGGTCTATATGTACGAAAGGACGTTAATCTTGACCCGATAGTATTTGGCGGCAATCAAGAGAGAGGAATAAGGTCAGGTACAGAAAATGTACCTGGGATAGTTGGACTAGGTAAAGCTGTGGAAATTTTAAGAGATAATTTTACTCAAGAAAAAGAAAAGATATTATCATTAAAGAAATATTTTGCGAGTAGTATTCAAGAAAAAATAGATAACATAAAAATGAATAGCTTATTAGATAATAGGTCAGCACCACATATATTAAATATATCATTTATTGGTGTAAAAGGAGAAGTTTTGCTACACTATCTAGAACGGTTTAATATATTTGTGTCTACAGGCTCAGCTTGTTCTTCTCACAAAAAAGGAAAAAGTCATGTTTTGAAAGCCATTAATCTTAAGGATCAACTTATAGACGGTACAGTTAGATTTAGCTTTGCATACTCAAATACTAAAGAAGAATTAGATTTTGCACTAGATAAGCTGATAGAATCAGTCAATGAAATAAGAAAAATAACAATGAGGTGATAGTAGTGGATAGAGTTATAAGTATTAGCTTAGGGGAGTTAACTCTTAAAGGAAAAAATAGGTCTTATTTTGAAAAGAGCGTAGTTAAACACATAAAAAATGCAGTTAAAGATTTAGGAGCTCCAAAAGTATACAAGGATTTAGGTAAAGTATTTGTTGAAGTAAATGAGAACAATATTGAAACATTAATTAAAAGATTAAAGAAAGTATTTGGGATTGTATTAATAAGTCCTTGTATTAGAACGGATAAAGATATAGAAGAAATAAAAAAAGCTTCTATAGCTGCAGTAAAAGAAGCAATGGAAAAAAATAATGTAAGTACATTCAAAGTTCAAACTAAAAGAGCCGATAAGAAATTTCCGATAAAGTCAATGGAAATAAACAGACAAATAGGAGGAACAATTTTAAGAAACTTTGAATCTTTAAAAGTAGATGTACATGACCCTAATTTATATGTAAATGTTGATATAAGAAATAAGTGCTACATATATACAGATAAGATTAGAACATATGGAGGATTACCGGTAGGAACTAACGGTAAAGGTTTATTATTACTTTCAGGTGGAATTGACAGTCCAGTTGCAGGATTTATGATAGCTAAAAGAGGAGTAGCAATTGACGCTGTTTACTATCATAGTTACCCATTTACAAGCGAGAGAGCAGATGAAAAAGTAAAAGAATTGGCAAAAATTCTTTCTAGATACTGTGGAAAAATAAGACTTCATAGTATTAATATACTAAATATACAAAGAGAGATTAATCAAAAGTGTCCTGAAGATGAGTTAACAATAATAACAAGAAGATTTATGATGAGAATAGCTGAAAGAATAGCAAATCAAAATGGACATGATGTATTAATTACTGGTGAAAGTCTTGGTCAGGTAGCAAGTCAAACAATAAAATCTATAAATGTAACTAATTCTTCAGTAAATATACCGATTTTGAGACCTCTTATAGGAATGGATAAAACTCAAATTATTGAAATATCAAAAGATATAGAAACATATGAAACTTCTATTTTACCATATGAAGATTGCTGTACAGTATTTTTACCTAAGCATCCAGTTACCAAGCCTAAAATAAAGGATATTGAAGAATCGGAATTAGCATTGAACGTTGGAGAATTAATTGAATTTGCTATAAACAATATGGAAATAATAGAGATTGAACCATAGAGTGGAGAGCTTTCTCCATTCTTTTTATTTATGACAAAACTCTATTAACAATTTAGTATGAGAGAATATTAATTTAATTGAATTCTATTATTTATAAGTTTTTAGCTAGCATACAATAGTCAGCAGCTAATAGGTAGAAGTTATACATAAATATTTTCTTACTAATGAATAATACTAGAGTGTAGAAGCAAAATAAATATATATCAAAATAAATCAAAAGAGAATAGGAAGGAGATACTATGAAAAGAGATAGTTTTGGTTCTAGATTAGGAGTTTTAGCTGCTGCAGCGGGTTCTGCAATCGGCTTAGGTAATATATGGAAATTTCCTTATATTACAGGAGAGAATGGTGGAGCCGCATTTATTTTAATTTATTTAATATGTATTATAATTATCGGATTGCCAATTATGTTGAGCGAGTTTGTTGTTGGTAGGAGAGGTCAGTTGAATGCAGTAGGTTCGTTTAAAAAATTAGCACCCGGTAAACCCTGGTGGATTGCAGGTTTTGTAGGTGTTTTATCATCATTTATAATTTTAACTTACTATGCAGTTATAGCAGGTTGGATATTTACTTATATTATTAGGGCTGTGACTGGTCAGTTAATACAAGTGGCACCTGATAATTTAGCTACTTACTTTAGTGATTTGATTTCTAGTCCATTTGAGCCTATTGTTTTACAGTTCATAGTTTTATCAATAACAGCATTTATTGTTATAGCAGGAATAAAAGATGGTGTGGAAAAATATAGTAAGATATTAATGCCTATTTTATTAGTTATATTAATCATTTTAGCCATTAGGTCTGTGACATTAGAGGGAGCAAACAAAGGATTAGAATTTTTATTCAGTCCAGATTTTTCATCGTTAACAGCAGCGGGTATATTGGAAGCTCTAGGGCATGCCTTCTTTTCACTTAGTTTAGGTATGGGTATAATTATAACCTATGGTAGTTATATAAATAAAAATGAAAATTTACCTACTATGGCATTACAAGTAACGATAGCAGATACTTTTATAGCTTTAATGGCTGGTGTAGTAATATTTCCAGCAGTATTTGCCTATGATTTTGCAGCAGATTCAGGACCTTCGTTGATATTTATCACGCTACCTGCTGTTTTTAAAGAAATGCCTCTAGGTGGATTCTTCGAATCATTATTCTTTATCTTAATAGGTATAGCAGCTTTGACCTCAACAATTTCAATATTAGAAGTTGTTGTAGCCTATGTAACTGAAGAGTTTGAAATATCAAGAAAAAAAGCAACAGTATTATTAACACTAATTATATTTATTATAAGTATTGCTAACTCATTATCATTTGGTGTTCTAAGTGAGTTCAAGATATTCGGAAAAACTATATTTGACCTATTTGATTTTATAGCTTCAAATGTTTTATTGGCAACAGGAGGAATATTAATTTCATTATTTATTGGTTATGTATTAGGTGTTGATAAAGCCCTAGACGAAATAACCAATGGTGGTAAAATTAAATTTAGATACGGTAAAGCTTATGAAATTGTAGTTAAATATTTAGCTCCTATATCAATTGCTATAATTTTATTAAATGCTACAGGCTTATTAGCAGTTTTTCTTTAATAATAAGTAACAAAAAGCAGCCAGTTTTAAATGGCTGCTTTTGTTAGTTAAAGCTACATATTGAAGTACGTGGACGTTTTTTAATCACCACAAACAATTATATTTATTGCTTTTATCTATGCTTTTATACACTGATTAGTTTGAGGTTTCAGGCTAAAAGCTAATAGCGGAAAATCAGTTTCAGCTGATCTTCCTATTTGAACGATAGTTTATATATCCAGCACTAATAATTAGAAATCCACCTAAAATACTTAAACTATCTGGTATTTCAGCCCAGACTATCAATCCAATCATAGTAGAAAATACAATATTTACATATGTGTAAATTGATAGCTCTCCAGCAGGTGCATATCTATAGGCATTAGTCATTAAAAATTGAGCAGTAGTTGCAAATACACCTAAAGCAACTAATTTTAATATTTGTGTGAAATTAGGTATGATAAATTGCCCTGAAAGCATGAAAGGTATCATAGCAATAGTAGAGAAAAATGCAAAATAAAAAACTATAGTTTCTGGAGCATCAGTATGTCTTAGATGTCTGATAGCTGTATAAGCACCTCCTGCAAAAACAGCGGATAATAGTGCTATTAAAGCAGGTAATACACTAGAATCAAATTTTGGTTTAACTACAAAACTGGCACCTAAAACTGCAATTATTAATGCAAGTACTTGAGGTTTTTTGATTTTTTCTCCTAAAAAAAGTGCAGAAAAGACCATGACAAAAAAAGGTGACATTTTATTTAATATAACTGCATCGGCTAGGTTTATATTAGAAAGTGCATAAAAATATGCAGCAACTCCACATAATCCTAATAAGCCTCGTAAAGCTAGAAATTTTTTGTTATTGCCAAGTAAAGGCTTTTTGTTTTTAACTATAATATAAGATGCTATTATCAAACCTAAAAGATTTCTGAAGAATATTTTTTCTGGTACAGGCATCCCTTCTAATGATTTAACAGATGCGGCCATTAATGAGAAGAATAGTGCTGAAAGTAATATTAAGATTATTCCTTTGGTTTTGTTTTCCATATGCAACCTCCTATTATGATTTAAGTTAATTGCAATTAATATTGTACAACAAATGAATAAAAGTTTAAACAATATAATAAATATTTTATTAAAGTATAACGTAACTAGAACTACTTAGATAAACAAATAAAAATAAAGTATAAACATAAAAACTTAAATATTACTATAGGCTTTAATAAAAAGATGTTATAGAATATATAACCTTTTAAAATAAATATTGACAAAAAAACAATTTGTGATAGAATTAAATTGACAAGTATGTCGAAAAAAAGGAGGGATAGCTTTGCCCAAAATAGTAGATTATGAAGAGAGAAAACGAGAGATAGCTAAAGTAGCAAAAGAAGTTTTTTTAAAAAAAGGTTATCATAAAACTAAACTTTCTGACATATCTATGGAATGTGGAATTGGTAGGACTACATTGTATCAATATTTTAAAAATAAAGACGATATTTTTTACTTTACAATGCATCAAGCGATAGATGAGTTAAAGAAAAATTTAAAGAATATTATAAATGCTCAAGAAAAAAGTTTTTTAGAAAAAATAAAGCTTATAATACTTGAACTAATAAGAGAATATGAAAACAACAATATGATAGTTATATTAACTGAATTGTGGTTGATATTAAGAAGAGAAAGGATAGAAGTAATAGAAAAAATAAAAGAAAGAGCAATAGAGCTGAGAAAAGTATTTGAGTATTTATTGAAAGAGGGTATAAAGGCAAAAGAAATAAAACCAATTGATATTAAAAGTATGTCAAATACTTTATATGCATTAGTGGAATCTTTAGTAATTCAGTTATCTTTACATAAAGAAATAAATATACAACAGCAATTCAAATCAATAGATATATTAATAGATGGGTTAAAAATATAATTTTTTTAAAACTAAATTGACATGGGTGTCAAAAAAATATTAAAAAATTTAAAGGGGGATGAAACATGAAGTCTGCTAAACAACTAGTGAGTTCAATGGTTTTAAATGAGGGGTTAAAGTATATTGAAAAAAATCCTATGAATAATTTGACTAAGATTTTGGACTGGGGGGATAAATTAGCAACTGAGAATGACCATAAAAATGCTATAAAGACATTTAGAAGGATATGTAGTAATCCAGATAATAATTGGTATAAACTTATTGAAAGATTTTTTACTGAACTAAATCCAAATGCAAGGAAGAAATTTATTACTAATTTTTTTGTTAATTCAGGATTAGTCGGAGTTCCACTAAAGAAAAAACAGCAGAAGAAGTATGATTGTAATATTCCTTGGGCTATATTAATGGATCCAACCTCAGCTTGTAATTTACAGTGTACAGGTTGTTGGGCTGCAGAGTATGATAAAGTTGCGTCATTAAGTAATAGTGTATTAGACAGAATAATAAAAGAAGGTAAGGAACTTGGTATATACATGTACATATTTTCAGGTGGAGAACCTTTAGTACGTAAAGAAGACTTAATTAAATTAGCAGAAAAGCATGATGATTGTATGTTTTTGGCGTTTACCAATGGAACATTAGTTGATGAAAAATTTGCTAAAGACTTGGCTCGAGTAGGAAATTTTGCGTTAGCTATTAGCGTTGAAGGATTTGAAGAGGAAACAGATATGAGAAGAGGTGAAGGGACATATCAAAGAGTAATGAAATCAATGGACTTACTAAAGAAAGAAGGAGTAATATTTGGATTTTCAACATGTTATCATAGATACAATACTGAGGTTATCGGTTCAGATGAATATGTAGATTATTTAATAGAAAAAGGTTGTACTTTTGGATGGTATTTTACTTATATACCAATAGGTAAAGATGCAGTTATAGATCTTCTTGCGAGACCTAATCAAAGAGAATATATGTATAGACGTGTTAGAGAGATGAGACAAGAAAAACCAATTTTTGTTTTAGATTTTTGGAATGATGGAGAATATGTAAATGGTTGTATAGCAGGAGGTAGAAATTATTTACATATTAATTCAAATGGTGATGTAGAGCCATGTGCTTTTATTCATTATTCAAATGTTAATATAAAAGAAGTTAGTCTTTTAGAAGCTCTGAAATCACCACTATTTGAACAATATAGGCTCAATCAACCATTTAATGCTAATCATTTAAGACCTTGTCCTTTGTTAGACAATCCCAATAAACTAAAAGAAATGGTACATAAATCAAAGGCTAAATCTACTCAACCAATTGATAAAGAATCAGTAGATGATTTAACCAATAAGTGTCAAGAGATATCAAAGAAATGGGCTGTTACAGCAGAGAAACTATGGAAAGAAAGTAAAAACATTAACAAAAGTAAGATGGCCTAATTAAAGGCCATCTTAATACTAGCTATTTATTTTTTCATAAACTCTTTGATATAAAGGATTATCTCCCATGTTTTGGTCCATATAGCTCATAAAGCTTTGTAGGTCGTTACCTGCGAATTCTATTATTTTGTCTGCAAAATAATCTACTATTCTATCATCTTCGCATTCAGCTACTACTTCGAAAATTTCAGTTATATTGTTAGCTAATAGTGAAGCGGGGTTACTTCCTACATTATAAGCAGGAGTAATGTTATTACGTACCATAGTGTTAAGTGCATTACATAATACCCATCCAGTACCTTCTACAGTTTTAAGTAAGTTATCCATATGTTTCGTAGTTTGACTATCATAATCCATAGTACTATCCCTCCTAAATATTAAAAATTGTGTTAATTGCATAAGATAATCTTTATAAAACTCTTCATATTATATTGTTTGTAAATAAAAGAAAAAAATAAGTAGAATAATAAAATAGTATATTTAAAGTGAAATATTTTTTGATTTAAATAATGTGTTTTCTCTTATAAATAAAACTAGGGATGGTTATTTCAACCATCCCTAGTTTTGCTTATCATATTGCATCTTTGTAAATGTTTTTGATAATGTACTTTTTAACCAAATGACCATGAATATACCAGATATTATTTCTGATAATGGGAAAGCATACCAAACATAATTTAAACCACCAAGTCTTGATAATATGTATGATAGAGGTAGTAATAGAATTATTTGTCGTGAAAATGATAGTATTAAACTTGGTATACCTTTACCTATTGCCTGAAAAGTTGTTGAGCCAATAATAGCTGGACCAATTATTGGAAAAGCTAAGCTTATTTTAGTTAAAGCATCTTTACCTAAATTAATAAGTTCTTCACTTGGGTCAAACATTTTTATTAGCTGAACTGAGAACAATTGAAAAATAACAAATCCCAGTGTTGTAAAAGTAAAGGCTATTAGAAAACCGTATTTCATAGCTTTTTTCATTCTTTGAGGTTTATTGTGTCCATAGTTATAACCAATAATTGGCATATAACCTTGGTTTAAACCAAAAACAGGCATAAATACGAAAGATTGCAATCTAAAATAAATTCCCATTGCAGCTATAGCAGTAGCACTGTATTGGTCTAATATAGCATTAATACCTGATATCATAAAAGAAGCTAAAAATTGCATAGTCATAGCAGGTAAACCAACTTTAAAAATTCCTTTTATTATGTTTAAGTCGAACTGAAAAGTTTTGAAATTTAATTTTATTTGATTATTACCATTGAATAGCATAAATAAAATAAAACTACCACTTATTATTCTAGAAAATACAGTAGCAATTGCAGCTCCTTCTATACCAAAGGACGGAAAAGGTCCTAGCCCAAAGATTAGTAATGGGTCAAGGATTATGTTTAGTATTGAGCCAATAAGCATAGTAATCATGGGAATAAAAGTATTACCCTCACCACGTAATATATTATTTGCTATCATAGGTATAAATAATGCTAAAGACCCAATAAGTATTATACGGATATAGCGCATACCTAAGTCTATTAATCTGGTGTCACTTGTAAATAATGATATAATATTTTTGGAGAAGAGAAAACCTATAATACCAATTATTACACCATATGTTATAGCTATTATTAATACGTGTTCACCAGCATTAGAAGCCTTTTGTTCTTTACCTTGACCTAATAATCTAGATATTAAGGAACTTGTTCCTACACCAGTACCTACAGCAATTGCTATTAACACCATTTGTATTGGGAATGCTAGAGATAGTGCAGCTAGTGCATCTTCGCTGAGTCTTGAAACAAAGATACTATCAACGACATTATAAAGTGATTGAATAAACATAGATAATATCGCAGGTACTGAAAGTTTAAAAATTAAAGGCAGTATTGGTTTAGTACCTAATATATTATTACGATTCGTTTGTTCCAATAAATATTCCTCCTTCAAGTAAAATGTCAATCAACTATATTTTCTCACTTACAAAAGAAAAATACAACTAAAAATACAACTAAAAACATTATTGACTTTTAAAAAGCAAAGTGCAATAATATTATAAGTAATAGTTTAGTAATTATAAACATAGAGTTTAATAAAGATGATAACAGACGAGGAGGGCTTATGTGAATATAGGTGAAAAGATAAAACGACTAAGGATGAAAAATTCTCTTACACAGGAAGAATTGGCTAATAGATGTGAGCTTTCAAAGGGGTTTATATCTCAGTTAGAGAGGGATTTAACTTCTCCATCTATTGCGACTCTGGTTGATATATTAGAAACTCTAGGTACAAATCTTAGAGATTTTTTTAATGAGACAGAGGATGAAAAAATAGTATTTACTAAAGAGGATTTTTTTGAATCTGAAGATGATGAAAATAAATATAAAATTAACTGGATAGTGCCTAACGCACAGAAAAATATGATGGAACCAATTCTAATTTCTATAGAACCTGGTGGTAAGACAAAAGAAGATGACCCACATGAAGGAGAAGAGTTTGGATATGTTGTATCAGGCAGTGTTAATGTTCATATAGGAAGTGAGAAATATAAAGCAAATGAAGGCGAAAGTTTTTATTTTAAAGCAAACTACAAACATTATTTATCAAATCCAGGAAAAGGTAAGGCGGAGGTGTTATGGGTAAGTACACCACCGAATTTCTAGCAAAGAAATGGAGGGAAGTATAGGTTGAAAAATCATATTATAGAGCTTAAAGGTATAACAAAATGGTTTGGAGAAACTAAAGTTCTTGACGATATTAACCTATATGTAAAGAAAAATGAGTTTTTAACATTACTTGGACCTAGTGGATGTGGGAAAACAACTACTTTAAGAATAATTGGTGGTTTTGAGCACCCTACAACAGGTGAAATTACCTTTGAAGGTGAAAATATTAAAAATGTACCTCCACATAAAAGACAGATAAACACAGTATTCCAAAAATATGCATTGTTTCCACATATGAATGTTTTTGAAAATATAGCATTTGGTTTGAGAATTAAAAAATTATCTAATAGTGAAATACGAAAGAAGGTAAAGTATATACTGAAGTTAGTAAACTTGGCTGGTCACGAAAGAAGAACTATAGATTCATTAAGTGGTGGACAGCAGCAAAGAGTGGCTATTGCTAGAGCTTTGGTAAATGAACCTAAAGTTTTATTATTAGATGAACCGTTAGGAGCATTAGATTTAAAGTTGAGAAAAGAGATGCAATTTGAACTTAAAAATATGCAAAAAAGAGTAGGCATTACTTTTATATATGTTACACATGACCAAGAGGAAGCACTTACTATGTCTGATACTGTAGTTGTAATGGATAAAGGTAGAATACAACAAATAGGAACTCCTGAAGATATTTATAACGAGCCTAAAAATGCTTTTGTAGCTAATTTCATAGGGGATAGCAATATAGTAGATGGAGTAATGTTAGATGATTATTTAGTAGAGATAGAAGGTAAGAAATTCAAGTGTGTTGATGGAGGTTACGGAAAAAATGAAATTGTAGATGTTGTTATCAGACCTGAAGATATAAAAGTCGTTGATAGTGGCCATGGGAGGTTAAAGGGGAACGTAATTTCTGTTACATTTAAAGGAGTATATTATGAGATGGTAGTTAAGGAAAATGAAAGAACATGGAAGATACATAGTACACGTATGTATAATATTGGAACAGAAGTTGGAATGGAAGTTGCTCCTGAGAATATACATATTATGAAAAAGGTGAGTAATAAATGAGAAAAAGGTATATTTCGTACCCATATATATTATGGATTATAGTTTTTATATTAGTTCCCCTTTTGTTAGTACTATATTTTAGTTTAACTACAAAAGATTTTGAAACAGGTGCAATTAAAACTAGCTTTGAAAATTATAAGCGTTTTTTAGACCCAATTTATTTAAAGGTTTTGGGAAGGTCCATTAACTTAGCATTGATAGCCACATTTATTTGTTTAATTTTAGGATATCCTATGGCAATAATTATATCCAAAGCAGATATTTCTAAAAGAAATATAATGGTTTTATTATTTGTAGTTCCAATGTGGATGAATTTTTTACTTAGGACTTATGCATGGATGACGCTTCTAGGTAGGAACGGTATTATAAACGGCATATTAGATTATTTAGGACTACAGAAACTAAATTTACTTTATAATAGCGGAGCTGTTATCTTAGGAATGGTATATAACTTTTTACCTTTTATGGTGTTACCTATATATTCTGTTTTAAATAAAATAGACAAAAGTGTTATAGAAGCTGCAGAGGACTTAGGAGCTAATAAAAACATTATATTTAGAAAAGTAATATTTCCATTAAGTTTACCTGGAGTAATATCAGGAATAACTATGGTGTTCATGCCTGCAGTAAGTACTTTTGTTATCTCTAGACTTTTAGGTGGAGGACAGTATATGTTGATAGGTAATCTTGTTGAGCAGCAATTTCTTTATGTAGGAGATTGGCATTTTGGTTCTGCTATTTCTGTGGTGATGATGATTATGATATTAATTTCAATGGCTATTATGTCTAGATATGATAAAAAACAAGAAGGGGGCGGATTGTGGTGAAAAGATTTTTCACTAAATTATATACAGTTTTAATTTTTTTGTTCTTATATGCCCCTATTGTTGTTTTAATAGTCTTTTCATTTAATAATGCCAAATCTAGAGGTCATTGGGATGGATTTACATTAAAATGGTATTTTAGTTTACTTGAAGACGAACAAATTTTAAAATCATTGTACTATACTGTAATCATTGCTATATTGTCTTCAATTATATCAACACTTATAGGAACTTTTGCTGCTATAGGGATTCATAATATGAATTATCTTGGCAAAAAAATTACTATGAATCTTAACTATTTACCAGTTTTAAATCCAGATATAGTTACAGGTGTGTCTCTTATGACACTGTTTATTTTTGTAAAACTAAAGTTAGGTTTTTTGACAATGCTTTTAGCACATATTACTTTTAATATCCCATATGTAGTACTTTCTGTTTTACCTAAGCTTAAGCAATTGAATAAACATCTTGCTGAAGCAGCTATGGATTTGGGAGCAACACCATTTTATGCATTTAAAAAAGTGATTTTACCAGAAATAATGCCAGGGATTATTACAGGAAGTCTTATAGCGTTTACATTATCTATTGATGATTTTGTAATTAGTTTCTTTACTACCGGCAGTGGAGTGACAAATCTTTCAATTACTATTTATTCTATGGCTAGAAGGGGGATTAACCCTAAGATTAATGCATTATCTGCTTTAATGTTTGTAAGTGTAATAACTTTATTGATTATCATAAATACTAGAACATCAAAGGAAATAAAAAAAAAAGGGGTGACGTTTTATGATTAAAGTATTCAGAAGGATTTTATTAATAGTTTTGGTGTTAGGTATTTTAGTAGCTAGTAGTGGTTGTGGTGAAAATAAGCCAGTGCTAAATGTATATAACTGGGGTGATTACATTGATGAATCAGTTTTAAATGATTTTGAAGAAGAATATGGTATAAAAGTAAACTATGAAACTTATGCAACTAATGAAGATATGTATGTAAAAATAAAATCAGGTGGAAATAACTATGATGTTGCATTCCCCTCTGATTATATGATAGAAAAGATGATTAAAGAAGATATGTTAATGAAGATAGATATGAATAATATACCTAATTATAAGTATATAGACGATAAATTTAAAAATTTAGATTTTGACCCTAATAATGAGTATTCAGTACCATATATGTGGGGTACAGTAGGAATTTTATATAATAAAAAAGTAGTAGATGAGAAAGTAGATAGCTGGGATATATTATGGAATGAAAAATATAAAAAACAGATTTTAATGCTTGATAGTCAAAGAGATTCTATTGCAGTAGCACTAAAAAAATTAGGATATTCACTTAATACTAAGAATGTAGAAGAGTTAGAAGAAGCAAAACAAGAATTAATAAAACAAAAGCCTTTAGTTCTTGCTTATGTAGGAGACGAAGTTAAAGATATGATGGTAGGTGAAGAAGCAGCACTTGCAGTAGTATGGTCAGGGGATGCTATAGCTATGATGGAGGAAAACGAGAACCTAGAATATGTAGTTCCAAAAG
This sequence comes from Caldisalinibacter kiritimatiensis, assembly GCF_000387765.1. Classification (NCBI taxonomy): domain Bacteria; kingdom Bacillati; phylum Bacillota; class Tissierellia; order Tissierellales; family Thermohalobacteraceae; genus Caldisalinibacter; species Caldisalinibacter kiritimatiensis. The sequence continues at coordinate 6,503 of NZ_ARZA01000226.1, read as the reverse complement.
AAGGTTCTAATTTATGGTTTGATAATATGGTAATTCCTAAAACTTGTAAGCATAAAAAAGAAGCTGAGTTATTTATTAATTTTATGACTAGACCACAAATAGCATTAAGAAATACTCAATATATTGGATATTCAACTACTAATGAAGAAACATGGAAAATGTTAGATAAACAGATTAGAGAAAATCTAGTAGCATATCCAGATGAAGAAGACATTGAGGGATGTGAAGTATTTCTTGACCCAGGTGAGTTTATAAAAGAATATGACAGAGTATGGACAGAAGTAAAGGTTCATTAAATAATTAAGGCGGTCGTATTTATTCTGACCGCTTTAATTATTATATCAACCTTATGCCGCCTCTGAATCTTCTTTTCCAATGGCGTTCTAATTTACTTACTAAAAAACCACTTTTTGGTGACATATGAACAAATCTTTTATTATCTATCATAATTCCAGTATGTGTTATTATATTATGACTTATAGCAAAATAAACTAAGTCTAACGGTTGAAGTTCATTTATACTTACTGCTTTTTTTCCTAAACTTTGTATTCCTCTGATATATCTTTCGGGGTCTTTTTTAAACCAGTTTTTTTCAATAGGTTTACCATCATTATCAGGTACTTCTATTCCAAATTCTTTATAAAATAGTACAACAAAACCTAAACAATCTACTCCTTTTTCTAATGACCTCCCATTATGTACAAATGGGACATTTTTAAATTTTTTTATAAGAGTTTCAATTTTTTCTTTATATTCATTTTGGTCCATAATATCGCTCCCTTAATAAACGTTAAAAAATAAGTTATACTTTAATATCATCATATGAGTAAATACATAAATTAGTGATGATATATTCACGAAATTGTGACTAAACACATATATTGCAATAGGAAGAAATCCTAATACTTTAAACGAAACGGGGTGAATTTATGGGTTACGGATATAATGATGGTAGTGAATTATTATTTTTCTTCTTACTATTAGTTGTGTTATTCTGCTTCTGCGGTTATGGACACGGATGCGGCCTTGGTCAGTAGATGTAATATAGATAATTAGAGGTCATTTGACCTCTAATTGTCTTGATGAAAATTGGACATGCTAAGTTTATACAAACTTTAGTAATATTTTAAAAATAAAAAGATGAGTAAATTAATAGAGGATTTAGTAAATGAGATAAATAATGTATAACTTACAATATTTACTTCTTATATGAAGTAACATTAATTCTTATGCTAATAATATATAATTCCATATAAACATTAATGAGGGACATTTTCAGTCCCTCATTAATGTTTAATAAGTAAATAATACTAAATAAAATTTTTCACACTTTTTATATATAAACTGCTATAATAGATATGAATTAAATATAAAAACAAAAGACGTAAGGAGAGATTGACATGAAAAAAAACAAACACATTTTAGCAATAGGATTTATATTTATAATAATGATATTAATGGCTATGACTGATAATACAAGGGGAGTATTTATTCCAGAGTTTAAAAAAGCTTTTCAAGTAGAAGATACACAAATGGGAATTATGATAGCAGCATGTTCATTGGGATACATAATTTCAACGTATGTTGGAGGTATACTTTGTGAGAAAGTAGGTCAAAAAAAAGTAATGCTTACTGGTTTTGTATTTGCTATTTTTTCATTATTAAATTTATATATAAGCCAAAATTTTATAATGTTATTGGCTGGGTTGTTTTTTCTTAACGTAGGAACTTCTTTAATGGCAATAGGAATAAATACATTGATTCCAGTGTTAGCAGTAAGTTTTCAAGCAGTACTTATGAATATGATACACTTTTGCTATGGAGCTGGAGCTACTATAACACAGAGAGCTGCAGGGATTTTACTATTTAGCGGGGTAACATGGAGAAATATATATCTTATGATAGGGTTTCTTTTTTTAATTACCTTAATAGGTTTTATTTTAGTGAAAATACCAGAGCCAGATAAAGTGGAAAAAGATGAAAAAATTGATAATAAAGCAATATTTAAAAACAAGCTAGTATATTTTTATATGTTAGCACTAGGATTATATGTATCAGCTGAACTAGCTACAGGTAATTGGTTTATTAATTTTTTAAAAGAAGTTTATAAATTCAACGATAATAAAAGTACTTTTTATTCAGCATTATTTTTTGGAATATTTACGGTAGGTAGATTTTTAGGTGGATTTGTAGTAGAGAAGTTTGGGAGAGTTAAAAGTGTATTAGTATCATTGTGTATATCCTTCATATTTTATACATCTGGATTAATACTTGGAAAAGATGGGGTTATGATTATATCAATTTCAGGATTATTTTTTGGTATTGTATTCCCGACTTTAGTTTTAACTGTTAGTAGTGTGTTTAAGAAAAATAGTGCTTATATAACCGGTATTATAATTACTGCTGCATCGACTATTAACATGATTATGAACTTGATAATTGGGTGGTTAAATGACTTAATTGGAATTTATACAACATATTATCTTATTCCTATAAGTTTATTGGTAAGTGCATTATTTACTTTACTAATTTATAAAAATACCAAATCTATATTAGAAAATTAAAGGTGGCAAATAAAAGCCACTTTTTTGTTTAGGATAATTAATATTATTTAAATAAGAAAATACTAGTTTTGAATTACATATATAAGAACTAATCTATCTACTTATTGTTTGTTTTCTGTTAAGAATAGTAATCTAATATATAAGAACTATCGACTGGCAAAAAATAAGTCGAGGATATAGTGGTTAAATAGCACCACTGTAGATAGCTTATTACCCTGGCAAAATCTTTCGACTAGGACAGAGCAAATCACTACCAGCAGTGATGGTTCATTCGACTCAACATGATATCTTAACAACTCGATACAATCTTTCGACTGTATAAAATCACTAGCTAGTTTTATGACAAAACTAACATCGATACCATGGTAAATCTTAGCTCGACATTATATGATAAGTTGGGACCCTATTACAATCAAACAATATGACTGTAATAAAGCCTTTCCCAACCATATAATATCTTCCAAAGACTGCACGTCATCCCATTGAGGTGGTATACAATCTAAGGATAATCTACATATACGCCTACAAGCATACACATAAATTGTTGCTAACCATTATATCCTCGACACTATTATTATGGTTTATTAGTACAAATAATATGCATAAAAAAATAAAAAAAATTTACATTAATTAAATTTAGTATGTAAATAATATTTTTAAGGAGAGTGATGCTATGCAGTTTTATGATGTTATAGAAAATAGAAAAAGCATAAAACAGTTCAAAAACACACCTATAGATAGGGACAAAGTGGCTAGAATGATAAATGCGGCTATGATGTCACCTTCTTGGAAAAACAATACATCATATAAATTCATTTTAGTTGATGACCCAATGCAAAAGGAAGAGTTATCAAATGCAGTATTAAATACAACAAATGAAGCATCAAATGCAATAAAGCAGGCTCCAATGGCAGCAGTAGTAGTAGCAGACCCTTCACTATCAGGAAATGTAGAAGGGAAACAATATTATTTAGCCGATGCTTCGATAGCTATGGAGCATTTTGTTCTTGCAGCTACAAATGAAGGATATGGAACGTGTTGGATTGCTGAAGTAGACGAAAATAAAGTTAGAAATACACTGTCTATACCGAATGATTACAAAGTTGTTGCAGTAACACCGATAGGTAAATCAGCAGAAAATCCACAACAGCATCCTAAAAAAGATGTAAAGGATTATATATTTATGAATAATTGGGGTAAGCCATATACAGAAAACGATTATCATCTTATTCAAAAATAACATTTTACCGTATGCTTAATGCATACGGTCTTGTTTTTTTATTAAAGGAATATATAATATAAAGAAGAATATATATTAAAAAGGACAAGTTTTTAATATACCTATAGGATGAAATGAGTGAGGGGGGCCTAAAGTGGAATTAAAAATATTACATACTGGAGATTTACATATAGGTATGAAGTTTAACAACTATCCTGATACGATAAGGGAAGAACTTGTTAGTGCAAGGTTTGAAGTTATAGATAGATTAGTAGAACAAGCTAATACAAATAAATGTAATATTTTCTTAGTTGCAGGAGACTTATTTGACAATATAAACAGAATACCTAAAAAAGATATAGATAAAGTAATAAAAAGCTTAAATAAATTTGAAGGAGAATGCATAGTTATTTTACCTGGAAATCATGACTATGATAATGGCATGAGTGAATTATGGGATAATTTCAATAAAAATATAACTGACAAATTTATTATTATGAATGAGAATAGACCATATAAACTAAAAAAATATGATTTAGATGTAGTGATATATCCAGCTTATTGCAATTCAAAGCATTCACAAGATAATAATCTAGGTTGGATTAAGGAATTACAAGAAAAACCAGAGGGAAGATGGCATATTGGAATAGCACATGGTGCATTAGAAACTATTTCTCCTGATATTGAAAATAAATATTTTAATATGACAGAAGATGAGTTAGAAGAAATAGAATTAGATTTATGGTGCTTAGGTCATACACATATTCCATATCCAAATGAAGAATTAGTAAATGATATTAAAATATTTAATGCTGGAACTCCTGAACCAGATGGTATGGATTGTAGTCATAACGGTAATGCATGGATTATTGCTATAGACGAAGAAAAAAATATTGAAGGTAAAAGAATAAAAACAGGTAGATACGAGTTTAAGGATTTAAAATTCTTAGTAAAAGATGAGGATGATTTCAAAAAGATAAAAAGAGAAGTACTTACTGATAAACCAGAACATAAACTTGTTAGATTAACTTTAAAGGGTAGAATAGAAAAAGAACTTTTTAGTAACTTAAATATACTCTATGAAGAATTACGAGATAAGTTAGGATATTTTTACGTTGATGATTCACAACTTAAAGTGAAAATTACTAAAGATATAATAGATAGAGAATTTACAAAGGATTCTTTTCCCTATAGATTATTAACAGGGCTATCAAAGAATACTGAGGATGATGAAGCATTACAGATAGCATATGAGTTAATTAAGGGGGTCAAAGAATGAGGTTTGTTAGTTTTAACACTAAAAGATTTGGAGGTATAAAGGACAAAAAACTTAAATTTGAAGATGGTATAAACGTAATTTTAGGCCCTAATGAAGCAGGGAAGAGTACCTTAGTAGATGCAATATATAATACTATCTTTATGCATACAAATCTTAAGTTGAATAGAAAAGACGATAGAGAATTCAATGAAAGATATATGCCATATCCAGATGGAGACTTTATAAACGGAGAAATAATTATAAACATTGAAGGTCAAATATATAAGCTTACTAAAGAATGGGGAACCAATCCTTTTGTTTCTATGGAGCTTCCAGATGGAAAAATTATTAGAGATGAAAAAAAGATTAATTATGAAATAAGGAATAAATTAAAAGTAGGAGCAGCTACATTTGGTAACATAGTGTTTGTAAAACAGAGAGAGATTAAGAAAGCAATAGAAAAAATAACAAAAGACCCAGAGACGACTAATACTGTAAGCTCAATGCTCAGAAAAACTGTTATGGAGCTTGATGGAATTTCTATTGAGGAACTGAAAAATAAAATAGATGATGAACTATCTTTATTATTAAAAAGATGGGATTATAAAAACTCAAGACCAGAAAATCCAAATAGAAGATATAAAAAAGGAGTAGGAAAAATATTAGAATCCTATTATGAAATGATAGATATGAAGCAAGAAATGAGAAGAGTAGAGGAAGTTGAAAGAGAGTTTGAAAATGTAACTATAAAAATGAAGCAACTAGAGGAAATAAAAATAAAGCTAAAAGAGGAAATACAGAAGCTACAAGAAATAGAAGATGATATATTTAAAAGAGCTACAATAGAACCACATATAAAAAATTTAAGAAAGCAAATAGAACATTTAAAGGAAATAAATAAGAAATGGCCAGTTAAGAAAATGTTACTAGACCAAAAGAAAGAAGAGTTAGAAAAATTAAATAAAAAATTAGAAAATCTTAATGAAGAACTTAAGCTAGCAGAAAAAGTAGAAAAACAAAAACAAGTAATTGATATTTTAAACAAAGTAGAAATTAAAGAAAAAGAAATTAGACAGTTAAGTAAAGAATTAGAAGAGTTAAAAGATATAACTGATGAAGATATTGAAAAGCTTGAAAAAATACAGAACACTATAACTAGAAACCAAAGTGCTATAGAAGCAGCTACTATGATAGGATATATTACTAAAAAGAAACCTTTAGATATTTGGATTACAAGAGGGCTCGAGAACAAGGAAAAAGTTAATAGCGATATTGAGTTTATAGCTAATGGTTATTTAAAAGTAGAAATTGATGATACATTAGAACTAGAATTAAAATCTGGGGAAATTGATTTTGAAAAACTAAGTAGAGAATTGATTAATGCTAGAGTTCAATATAAAGCTATTCTAGAAAAAATTAAAGTTAATAACATTGAAGAAGCAAAGTTAAAAAGAGAAAAATA
>NZ_ARZA01000225.1 GCF_000387765.1 Caldisalinibacter kiritimatiensis | reverse complement strand
ACTTTTGTTGTCGAGGGACGGAATTGCAATAGATAATGAGACTTTGGCAGACTTAGTTAGCAAATACTTTTGTTGTCGAGGGACGCCCACGTCCCTCGACAGAAGACAGATTGAGGGACGAGGGCGTCCCTCAATAACAACATAAGAGAATAGAGAAGAGGACATGGTGTAAAAGATTATGGAGGGAGAACTAACCTCAATAACAACATAAAAGAATAGAGCTCACACCTCATTGTGAGGTTACATACATAATTAATCATAGGGAGGTATATTTATGACAGATAATATTAGAGAAAATCATGAGGAAAACAGACCATTTACATGGTGGGAGAAATTAAAGTACATATTTACTAATCCTAGTAAAGCATTTGAAAACATATCACAACATCCAAATTATTTATTCCCTGTATTAACTATAATTATTGGAATGGCTATTTTAAGTTACTTAAGAATTGATTTGTACAAGGAGTTTTATATCGAGCAAATGCAAAGACAATTTGCTTCACAAGGTGTAAATTTTCAAGGTGATATACAATCTATGGCGAAAATGCAAGGTTACATTTCAGTTTTTGGAGTAATTATTATGTTACCAATAACTTGGTTAATTAAAAGTGGATTAGTACATGGTATTTCAAAAGCAGCTGGCGGTGAAGGAACTTTTAAACAAGGATTTGCTGCAATAGTATATGCGTATTTTCCAATGCTATTAGGTAGTATAATAATTACAATAATATCATTAATGGTTGGTAAATATGATATTTCAGCTACATTTGCTGTTATATTGCCTGAAACAATGAAAGGAAATTTTTTATATAACTTATTATCGCAATTTGATATATTTGTTATTTGGTATCAAATACTAGCAGTTATTGGTATATCATATGCTTATGATATAAGTAAAAAGAAAGCTTCGATTGGAGTATTAGGTACATGGATTATATCTATTCTATTGGCTACAGGAATAGCAACTGTATCTTATTCACTTATGGGGAATATGTAGAATAAAATTCAGGTACTAGGTAATTGGTGCTAGGTACTTGAAATACAATTTAAAATTGAAGATTAGCATGGCTTTTCGGTGTTTGCTATCTGCTATTCAATAAATAATTCATTAGAGTAAAAATAAAAAACGCTCATACACATAATAAATTGGAGAAAATCAAGCATCAAACTTACGAGAAAATTCTAAAGCTCCAATGGTAACGTCCTGTTACCGTGTCGCAGATTTGACGTCCTGTCAAATCTGCGAATTTTTTCTTACTTTTCTGCTGATTTTCTTAACCAAATTACTATAAGGTATTCACTTATTTTTATTTTTATTTTTACATTAACTAGAGAAACGTAAGATGGCGTAAAAAATGATGTGAAAGATAACATATAAAAAACGCTCATGCAAATAATAATTTGGCTACTGGCTGCTAGCTATTAGCTGTTAGCCAAATACTTTTGTTGTCGAGGGA
>NZ_ARZA01000224.1 GCF_000387765.1 Caldisalinibacter kiritimatiensis | reverse complement strand
GACAACAACATTGAGACGTGAGTCCCTCGACAGCAGCATTGAGACGTGAGTCCCTCGACAGCAGCATTGGGACGTGGGCGTCCCTCGACAGCAGCATTGAGACGTGGGCGTCCCTCGACAACTAATAACACAAGGACGTGGACGTCACTAGATAACTACCAATATGGGAATATGATGTCACTCGACAACTAACGCTAAATTGCGTGTTGCAAAATCCCAAGTGATATGTTTTGACAACGGAAAAAATGTTCAGCGTTTTGTTTTTTTGTTGTTGAGGGACGCCCACGTCCCTCAACTTAATCTATTATAACTTTTATATTTAACACTATTTGTAATACAAATTAAAACTACTGTATTTATAACTTCTTACATCATCTACTAATCCTCTTCTTAGGGGATTTCTATGTATGTAATCAATTTTTTGTTTTAATACTTTCTCATTATAAACTGGGATGCTTCTGTATCTTTGCATCCAAACAGCATATTTAGCTTTTCCGTTAGCCTTACTTGCAAATACATTAAGTATATTATTTTTATTTTCTTTTATTAGTTCTTTTAGTATTTGCTTTGATGTATAAGTTTTAAATTCTCTCATATATTGATGTAATTTTTCTTCATTATTACCTTTTAAGATAAAATGTATATGTTCAGGCATTATAACATAAGCCACTAAATCATAGCTATATTTTTTATTATAGTAATATAAGCTATCCAATAATATATCTTTATACTTATCTTCTATGAGTATAGGAGCATAGTTAGTTATAGTGCTTGTTATAAAATACGCTATATTAGGTTTCTGTAGGTTTTTCCATGTGGGAGTTATAGTATCACCTCTAATCCTTAGTCGAGGGACGTGGGCGTCCCTCGACAACAACATTGAGACGTGAGTCCCTCGACAAC
>NZ_ARZA01000223.1 GCF_000387765.1 Caldisalinibacter kiritimatiensis | reverse complement strand
CCCTTGGTTCATCATTACGCCTCCTCGAGGAGATAATTGCATATATTATTGTATTCATTAATGGGTTATTATGTGAATGGAGAGATAAAATACAAAAGATGGCGATAGCCCTATAGCTCAATATTGAATAAGTTACTACAGGAGTTTAGCAAGAATTATAGAAATATGTAAATGAGTTGAGGCTTTTTAAAAAGTATACTTGTATAAAACTATACTTAACTTTAAATTAGTTATACTAATTAATTATTTTATTAAAGACATAATACTGATGCTCACTTAGGCTAATAAATATCATACATGTTTGTATATTTGTATAAGTGATAAAGAGTTTTACTAAAAATAATAGAATTTCCTATTAGATAAAGGAAAATAAATGAATTTTAATTCAAAATAACGTCTTTTATAATATTAAGTGAGGAGGTCATAGATGAATTCATTTATGAATACTCGAGTTTCTAAAATATTATCCGAACTTATTAATGGTAACGAACCAGTGTCAGGAAAATACTTAGCAAAATTAACTGGTGTAACTGACCGTACTATTAGAAATGATATAAAATTTATAAATTTACACAAAAGTGAACTAGGAGTCGCTATTGATTCTGTACATAGAAAAGGATATGTAATTAAAATTCAAAATAATGAAAAATACAGAGAATTATTACATTATCTAAAATGCAGAAGAGATTATGAAGAGTGTCATATTCCAATTACTCCAAAAGATAGAGTTGAATATACAATTAAGAAACTACTTATTTCGACAGGATATCTAACTATTGAACAAATAGCAAAAGAATTGTTTGTTAGTAAGTCTACAATAGTTAATGATTTGATAAAGGTTGAAGAAAAACTGAATGAATATGATTTAAAGATTTTACGAAAAAGAAATTATGGAATAAAACTTTGGGGAAATGAAATTAATATAAGAACATGTATAGCTAAGCATTTAGTTAATAGAAGTTATGAAGAAACACTAGATTTATATTTAAAGGATATATTAGAATTAGTAAAATTAAAACAAATAAAAGAAATTTTATTAAAAGAATTGCAAAGTGTAAACATAGAATTTACTGATTCATCCTTACATAGCTTAAGTATACATATTGTAATTATTATTAAAAGATTACAAATAGGATGTCATATTAAAAGGGAAAATATCAAAGAGATTGATACAATAGCTTGTACTAAACAATATACAATAGCAAAAAATATAGCAAAAGTTATTGAAGAATTACTAAATATAAAAATACCACACGAAGAGATAATTTATATTGCTATGCACTTATTAAGCAAAAAAGAGATTGTCAATTATAACAAAACCTTTAAAGACTTAAACAAAATTGTGGAAGCTTCGATAATAAATCTAATTGATAAAATTATTAATAAAATTAAGAAAACGTATTTTTTAGACTTAAGTGGTGATAAAGAATTTATTTGGGGACTAGCAATACACTTAAAATATACTCTTAATCGACTTAGATTTAATATGAATTCAGAAAATCCAATATTAGATCATATCAAATTAAATTATAATTATGCATTTGAAATGGCGATAACATCAGCTCAAATAATAACAGATTATACTAAGATTTATTTTAATGAACATGAAGTTGGATATATAGCCTTACATTTTGCTGCAGCTTTAGAACGATTAAGAATTAAATACAAAAAGAAATTTCGGAAGATTTTAATAGTTTGTACAACAGGGATGGGCACGGCAAAATTAATTGAAGCAAAAGCAAAAAAAATATTTGGAAATGCTAAAATTGTTTTAACATTACCTCAATATAAAATAAAAAAAGTAGACATAAATAGCTTTGATTTGATATTGACAACTGTCCCATTGAGTATAAAGACGTCTATCCCCGTAGTTAAAATCGATGATTTTCTAAGAGATGAAGATATTGAATTTTTAAATATATTTTCCAATAAAGAAATTGATAAACCTAATTCAATAGATATAAACGATATCAAGTTGAATGATTTATTTTCTAAAAATCTATTTGTAAAGGGATGTAGTTACAAAGATAAGTTTGAAATAATTAATCAATTATCAGACATGCTTATTGAACAAGGATATGTCGATGAAAGATTTAAAGAATTTTTAATAAAAAGAGAAAAAATATCACCTACAGATTATGGAAATTTAGTGGCGATTCCTCATGCCATAAATAATAGGTCATTAAATTTTAAAGTGGTAGTTTCTATACTTAAAAAACCAATCGATTGGGGTAAGAATAAAGTACAGCTTATATTAATGTTGGTTCTTCCAAAACAGTTAGATCAAGATTATAAGCAGGTTTTTGAAGAACTATTATGTATTATAAACAATAAAGATTTAATTATAAAGTTAATCAATTCACAAAATTATGAGGACTTTGTAGATACAATAAGTATAGTTACAAAAGGAGATGAGAATAAATATGGACATAATAAATGATAAATTAATAAAATTAAACTTAAAAGTCAATACACAGTTAGAAGCTATAGAGGAGTTGACTAAATTATTATATAACACTAATAGAATCACTTCTGAAGATGTGTTTATAAAAGGAGTTTTAGATAGAGAAAAAGCAATTACAACAGGATTCGGTAATGGTATAGCAATACCACATTGTAAAAGTGAATGTGTATTAAATCCAAGTATAGCAATTGGTAAAAGTATAAATCCACTAGAGTGGAATGCATTAGATGATAAACCTGTAAATTTTATCATACTACTAGCAGTACCTAAAAAAGATTCTGGCACTATGCATTTAAGGTTATTATCAAGACTTTCAGAAAAACTTATGGATGACGAGTTTAGAACTGCTTTAAAGAATGCAAATACTTCAAATGAAATTTTAGTATTATTAAACAACATTAATATCTTAAATAAGCACTAAAGTTTATAAAAGTAAACTAGATAAAGATTCAAAAGCTATAGTTTTTTAATAAAAAAAATATATAAGAATGGGGGGATTGTTTTGAAAATTGTTGCTGTAACAGCTTGTCCAACAGGCGTAGCACATACTTTTATGGCTAAATCAGCATTAGAAAAAGCTGCAAAAAAACTAGGATATACTATTAAGGTTGAGACCCAAGGAGCAATGGGAATCGAAAACGAAATTACCACAAAAGATTTGGAAGATGCAGAGGTAGTGATTTTAGCAGTAGAAACAGGAATATCAAAAATGGAACGATTTAGAGGAAAAAAGATCGTTAAAGTAGGAGTTACTGATGCGATGCGTAAGCCTGAAAAATTGATTTTAAAGGCACTTGGAAAATAGATAGGGGGGAGAGTTATGAGTAATACTGTAAAAAACTTAAAGACTTATTTAATGACTGGTGTTTCTTATATGTTACCTTTTATAGTTTCTGGTGGAATGTTAATAGCAATAGGTACAATCTTAGGAAAGTTTGATTTAGCTACTTTACAAAAACCATTACAAACTTTAGGATATGGTATATTTGGATTTATACCACATATTATAGGAGCTTATGTTGCATTTGGAATGGCAGATAGACCTGGAATAGCACCAGGGTTTGCAGGAGGATATATTGCTTCAGAAATAGGAGCAGGTTTTTTAGGTGGTATTTTAGCTGGTTTAATAGCAGGGGTTGTGGTAAATAAGCTAAAAAAAGTTCCTTTCCATAAGTATATTAGTTCGTTAAAGCCAATGTTGTTTATACCATTAGTAGGAGTAGGAATTACAGCAGGAATAATGGCATTGATAGGTACCCCAATAAGCTGGCTTCAATCAACTTTAGATGCTTGGCTTAAAAACTTAAGTGGGGCTAATGCCGTAATTTTGGGTGCTGTTTTAGGAGGTATGCTAGCATTTGATATGGGAGGACCATTAAATAAAATAGCATTAACCTTTGTAATAGGTGCATATTCACAACAAATTTTTGGTCCTAACGCTGCTGCTTTTGCAGGAATTATGACACCTCCTATTTCAGTAGCTATTGCAACTTGGGTAGCTCCTAAGAAATTTAATAAGATTGAAAAAGATAATGCTATAGCTACACTTTGTACAGGTTTGTTTGGAATAACTGAAGGAGCTATACCGTATGCAGCTACAAGCCCATTAAGAGTAATACCAGCATTTGTAATTGGTTCTGCTGTTGGAGGTGCTTTAATTATGGCGTTTGGAGTTGAAACTCAAGTATTCGGTGGCATACTTGCATTTCCATTTACTGAAAAGTGGTTACCATTTATATTTTCATTAGCAGTAGGAATTGGAGTTAGTGTAATCTTATTATCTATCTTTAAGAAAGAAATAGAAGAAGAAAGTTTTGAAAACAGTGAGTCTATTGAAATTCTAGATATTTAAAAATATAAAAAGATAGCCACGCTTTAATAATAGTGGCTATCTTTTTTAAACTATTATATGTAAAGGAGGAATAAAAATTGAAATTTCATATAATCTCACATACTCATTGGGATAGAGAATGGCACAAAACATTTCAGGAATATAGAGTAAAATTAATCAGATTTATGGATGATTTAATAGAGACTTTGGAAAATGACCACAGCCACAGTTCATTTATGTTGGATGGTCAAACTAGTTTATTAGAAGATTATTTAGAAGTAAAACCAGAAAAAAGACAGAAGTTAAAACAATTGATAAGAGATAGAAGAATTTTAGTAGGTCCGTGGTATGTTCAGCCAGATGAATTTTTACCTAGCGGTGAATCATTGATTAGAAACTTACTAATATCGTACAAGATAGGATTAGAATTCGGGGGACTTATGAATGTAGGATATTTACCAGATTCTTTTGGACAGTCATCACAAATGCCTCAAATTTTAAAGGGATTTGGTATTGATAGTGCTATTTTTTATAGAGGAGTTACAGAAGAAGATGTAAAATCAACTGAATTTATGTGGCAAACACCAGATGGTGAAGAAATTCTAGCTATTGTTATGCCGATAGGATATGGTAACGCGATGTTTTTATCACCTGATTTAAATAAAAGTATAGAAGAAGTTGAAAAAAATATTGAATTGTTCAAAAATAGAGCTACTACTAAACATATTTTAATGATGGCTGGTTCAGATCAATGTGTATTAAAAAAGTTTTTGCCTCGTATCTGTGAGAAGTTAACAACTTATTATAAAAATAAAGGAAGAGATTATCATTTTGAGATAAGCAATTTAGAGAAATATATAGAAAGCGTAAAAGAAGAAGCTAAAAATCTGCCTAAATTATCAGGTGAGTTTAGGAAGGGGAAAATAAGTCGTGTACATGCAAGTATTTCGGGGACAAGATTAGACATAAAAAAAATGAATTATGAAACAGAAAAACTATATGAAAAGTATTTAGAACCAATAAGTTCGTTGAGTTATATGGTTGGAGCTACTTATGATGATAGCTTAATTAATACAGGGTGGAAATATATTTTACAAAACCATGCTCATGATTCAATATGTTGTGTATGTAAAGATATAGTACATGATGAAATGATTATGAGACTAGAACATGCAAAACAAATAGCAAATACATTATTAGAAGAAAAAATTGATTATTTAAATAATAACATATGTTTTAATAGTAGTTTAGGGAAACCTTTAGTGGTATATAATACCTTACCCATAAAACGAAGAGAATGTGTTAGAGCAACTGTCTTTGTGAAAGACAAAGTTTTTAAGCTTTATAATTCAAAAGGTGAGGAAATACCGTATATAATAGAGAATAGTGAACTAGTAAACCTTGCAGAAAATAGAGTTGTTTTTGGTGAGAACCAAGACGATTATTATGATAAAATGGAAATAGAGTTTATAGCAGAAATTGATGGTTATGGATATAAGACATATTATTTAAAAGAAGGAGAAGAAGCTAAGCAATTTACAGCTTCAATTGTAAGAAATAATGTTTTAGAAAATGATTTATTAAAAGTAACTATTAATGAGGATGGTACTCTAAGTATAGTGGATAAGAAAACAGGAAATAAGCATAATAATCTTAATATTATTGAAGAAAGTGGAAACGCAGGTGATGAATATGACTATTCGCCACCTTTAAATGATAAAGTGTTTACGTCTAAGAACAAAATGATAAAGTATGAAATTATAGAAAATAATTTTATCAAAGGTATTGTAAGAATTTATTATAAACTTAAAGTGCCAAAAACAACAGATAGAGAAAAAAGGTCAAATGAACTTATTGATATATGTGTAAGTAGTGATTTAATTTTATACAAAGAAAAAGATTATCTAGAAATAAAAACACAAATACAAAATACTGCTTTAAATCATAGAATAAGAGCATTATTTGAAACAGACTTAATGACTGAAAAGCATTATGCTGAGCAATCGTTTGGTATGATAGAAAGAAGAAATTTATTTGAAGAAACTGAAAAAAGCATTAAAGAAAAATGGCAAGAAAAATATTATCCTATTTTTCCACAACATTCATATGTAATAGTCGAAAATAAAGATAAGGGATTAGCTATCTTTAATAAAGGATTACCTCAGTATGAAATTATTAATGGTAATAAACCAACTATAGCATTAACTTTACTGAGTGGTGTTGGCTGGATGGGAAAAAAAGATTTATTATATAGACCAGGAAGAAGGTCAGGAGCATTTTGTGAAACACCAAAAGCACAACTACTAGGAAATTTCATGACAGAGTATGCAATCTATCCATATAAATTAAAAGAAAAAGCTAATGTACATATGAAAGCACACAAATATAATGAACAACTAAAAGTTATTATGCCTGAAACTTATACTGAGGAAGGAATTTTGTCTGATAAATTAAAAGTCTTAAATGTAGAAAGTAACTTTATTTGTACTAGTGCCATTAAAAAACATGAAATTTCAGATGGATTGATTTGGAGAGTATATAACTCAACTAATATGAACCAGAAAGAAGCAATCTTGAAATTTAATAAGAATATATTTAACCAAGTAGAGTTACTGAATCTAAGAGAAGAAAAAATCAAGTGGGATAGCAGAATAGAAATTGAAATTGATACTGGTCCAGACAATGCTGATTATACCAAACCTTCAGGTACCATAAAAATTAAAGACATAAAACCTAATGAAATATTTACATTTTGCTTAAAAAAGATTAATAGAAAGTTGTAATGAAATGTTAAAGCCTCCTTTTTGTGATTAGATTAGGGGGCTTTTCTGTTTTGTTAAACATAATTGGTTTGTATTATGAATTATTAAATAGAAGTATTGTATTCTTGATTATTCTTTTTTCAAAAATGACTAAGAAATTATAACTACGCCTCCTCGAGGAGATAATTGCATATATTATTGTATTCATTAGGTCTATAGAACGTGAAAAAAGTTATCTTTAATCTGTAGACTATGCATATAATAACACCATACAAAAACAATGGTACAAATGTACTAAATAAACACTATTTACAAATAATAGAAAATAAATTATAATAAAGTTAATAGTAAATCAAATAATATAAACGCAAATTGAACGGAGAGATGAACATGGAGTTATTAACAATAGGTGAAAAAATAAGGACCATGGAGGTTTGAGGGGATAAAAGTTTAGTAAGTATTATGTTTATTCAGATATAAGAAAGGGGTGAAAATATGTTATATCCAAGAGCACCAGATGAAAAAAGCCTTATGTAAAAAATATAATTTCTCAAATAGGAAGTTATAAGCATGTTGCGTAGAAAGATATAGTGATAATAATTATTAAAATATGAAAGGAGAAGATAAAAAGATGAAAAAATACTAATATTTACATTGATAACAGTTTTAATACTAGGATGTTTTCAAAATTCATATGCTATTTCAAACAAAAATGAATCTAAACTGGAAAAAGTTCATGGTAAGTCAAT
>NZ_ARZA01000222.1 GCF_000387765.1 Caldisalinibacter kiritimatiensis | reverse complement strand
AAGACGAAACAAGTTGGCCAACAGGGAGAGTCTTACAAAATAATATGATAAAAAGGAGAGAATTAATATGACAAATGAATATATTAAATCATTCAGATTTAGTTATGATGAATTACTTAAAATGAAAGATGCCCAATTACAGGTTATTATTAATGGTATAAAAGACCCTAATGAAAGTAGTTTACTAAACGGTTTAATTGAAGTGGCAGGAACAGCATCGATAGTTCTTTCATTTTGCTTTGGTCTTGGAACAGCAGCAGCTGTAACAGGTACTACTCTATCAGTTGTGAGTGGTTTGAGCGGTTGGGAAAAAGATGCATTAGAAAAGGCTACTCGAGATGGTTTAATTTTTTTAGATGAACTTGAACGTTGGTGGAGAAATAACCCAGAATATGATGAACTTGAAGTAAGGATGACAGTACTTAAATATGTAAATGAAGGAATATATTATATCATAATGAATGTTTGGGAAGGTGATGATTTTAAAATCGTAGATTATATTGATATGGGTTATGTAGATGGGCAACCCGTAAGACCTTAGTGACTATAAGATTATATTTAACTATTGATAATAGTTAGTATAAAAAAAGATGTGATGTATTTATATCACATCTTTTTTTAATGTTGTAAATTTACTTCATTATGCAATGAATTATAAATATTATCTATGTTTTCTAATAATGTTTTATATTTAGAATCCGAATTTAAAATTTTGTAATCCCCTTTACTACATTCTATAATTCTATTTTCAGATAAAACTATTATAAGATTTTTTTTAGTGATATGATTATGAAGAAAAATTTTATACTTAAAACCTTTTCCTGTTCCTAAAAAATTTTTTTCAATCCCTTGTAATTTTAAAATTCTAAGTTTTTTTAATTCATTTAATAATTGATTTATTTTTGTAA
>NZ_ARZA01000221.1 GCF_000387765.1 Caldisalinibacter kiritimatiensis | reverse complement strand
TTACTTCTTACTTTACATTCTTTATTTATTTTTATAATAACATCATTATTACGCAATGATATTCACCTCAATATTATATATTTTTTAACTTTTCAATAATAAATTTTAATCTATGTTTGTAAGTGTGTTTAGAAAACACTTCATTCTGACCTTTAATTGACAACTTTTCCCTAAATCGTTCATCATTTAATAATTTATATAAATATCTATCTGTTTCTTCGAAAGAATTAGATAACAAGACAATATCTTTAAAAGTATTCTCTATACCTATGGAATAACTACTAATTACACAAGTTCCACATGCTAGCAACTCAAAAATTCTTCTAGAAAACATAGTTGGACTATTGTCAACTGAATTCACATTTAAAAATATAGGATATTTTTTATAGAGTTCTATGATTTCATTGTATGATTTTCTACCCTTAATATATGGTTGATATTCATCTGGAAATCTAAAGAAGTTATTATTACTATTATGAAATCTATCGTATATGTGCAAGTCGTATTTAAAAGCAGGTTTTAATATAATCTCCATGTTTTCATTTCGATTACCATGTCCTCTATTATACCATGAACCAGCAAATGCAACGCTCCCTAGTATTTCATTATTCCTTCCAATAGGATTGTGTATACGAGGCTGACAAGCAAAAGGTAAAACATAAATCCTATTGTGACTTAAGATTTCTTTATATAAAGGGATGCAATTGACATCTGTAGTAAAAACATAATCAAATAATTTGGCTGCTTCAATAAACCTATAAAAATTCTCTGGGTCTTCTTTGTTCCAGAATACTGTGGGGATATTTCTTTTTTTACAAAATGAAACTATTTGTTTAAGAGTTGAATCTTTGTTTTTATGAAGATCAAAAACTTTTCCACGCCAATTGCCGTAAATTCCTTCCCATGCAGATTCTACAAATAAGATATCTGAATTAGTTTTATTTATTGTATCTTCCCAGTCATAGCATTTTAAATGTATTAAATTACATTCATATTTAAAGCATTCATGACTAAATTTATCTAAAATGGAAACAATTTTTAAATTATTCAATAAGGAAACACTCTCCTTTATCTCAGTTCCTAGTTTAATATATGTAAAGTAAGTTAATATTGACAAGACTAAACAGCGTTACGAATAAAAGCAGGGAATTGATTATTAATCAATTCCCTTTCTAGAAAATAAATTAGTTTTTAAAATATAAATTACCAAAATTAATAAGTTGTATTTCGTTACTTAAAGTTTCTTCATCAATTATGTGTTTTGTATCAAAAATGATAGGACTATTCATATATTTAGCTATTTTTTCATAATTTAAGAATTTAAATTCATCATGGTCAGCTAATATTAAAAGGATATCTGCATCTTTAATAGCAGTGTTAAGTGAAACTACATTATATTCATTTTCTTTAATTAAAGGGTCGTATGCATTTACTTCATAGCCTTTTTTTCTTAAAATATTACTTATTTTTATAGCAGGACTTTCTCTTAAGTCATTTACATTTCCTTTGTATGTGATACCAAAAACAGCGACTTTAGGATTAGAGTTATTCTTTAATAAATTATCAACCTGTTTAACCACATAGTCTGGCATACTATTATTTATTTCTCTACTTAATGAAATGATTTGTGACTCATTTGGAGCTTTTTCTATAATAAAATATGGGTCCACTGCTAAGCAGTGTCCACCAACACCGGGACCTGGATTTAGTATAGATACCCTCGGGTGCATATTTGCAAAATTAATTACGTCATAAACGTTAATATTAAGAGTATTACATACTTTAGTAATTTCATTGGAAAAGGCTATATTAACATCTCGGTAGGTATTTTCTACAAGCTTTGTCATTTCAGCAGTTTTAGCATCTGTTATAAAAATATCACCTTTTACAAAGGTATTATAAACTTCTTTTGCTTTTAATCCACATTTTTCGGTACAACCTCCAACAATTCTATTATTATAAATAAGTTCTTCAATAATGTGTCCAGGGAGTACTCTTTCAGGACAATAGGCTAAAAATATGTCTTTTCCTATTTCAAAACTTTCATTTTCAATTATTGGTTTTACAATATCTTCTGTAGTTCCTGGTGGGATTGTAGACTCAATAATTATTGTATTACCCTTTTGTAAATAGGGTAATATTGATTTAGTCGCTTCAACAACATAGCTTAAGTTACATCTAAATTCATTGTTTATAGGGGTAGGGACAGCAATAATAAATACGTCGGCTTCTCTTGGTGTAGTTTTAGCAATTAATCGCTCATTAACAATCACTTCTTGTAAAAGCCAATTAATGTTAGCTTCATTAATATGAGCTTTACCTTTATTTATATAACTTACTATTTTTTCATTAATATCAACGCCAGTTACTTTCCAACCACTAAAGGCTAATAAAACTGAAGTTGGTAAACCGATGTAACCTAAACCTATAACGCATATTTTTTTCATAATATATCTCCTTTCTTTTAAAATAGCTTTGTCTTTCACTTAATAATATGAAACTAATAAAAATGTGTGAAAAAACCCTATAGAGTTTTTCTATAGGGAATAAAAAGGTTTTATTTATTTGGTAAATCTGTTGATCTAATGATTTTATCCCAGTTTTGTTTAAACCAAATAACAGTTTTATTAAGACCTTGTTCCAAGGTTGTGGTAGGGTTAAAATACAGCAATTCTTTAGCTTTTGTTGAAGAAGATAATACACGTAATTTATTATCCCATGGTCGTCTTGGTAAGATTTTAACTCCTGAATTGTTGCCAGTAATCTTATTTATTGTTTCAGCAAGATGCATTATTTTTACTTCCCTTCCGGTACCTAAATTAAAAACTTCACCAATTGCTTGTTTATAATATGCCATTCGTAGTAAACCATCTACAATGTCCTCTACATAGGTGAAATCTCTTGTTTCTTCTCCAGTACCTGTAATAGGTAAACTTTTACCTTGTAGTGCCCAGTAAAAGAAGTTAGCAATTACATTTCTATTTCTACCTGGTATTTCTCCAGGACCATAGGAATTGAAAAATCTCGCTATAGTTATGGGCAATTCATTATGGTGATAATAAAAATTACAGTATAATTCACCTAACAATTTTGTAATTTGATAAGGTGTTCTGAAATGATAGTTTTTTTGGCCTTCGTTATACGGCATCTTTCCATTACTAGGATAGATAGAACTAGAAGAAGAGTATACAAACCTTTCTAGGTTATTATATACTGAAGAATACTCAAGTAACTTAAGAGTGCCTAATCCATTTGTATCTAAGTCTTTTTCAGGATAGTTAATTGAGTTTGGATTTGCAAAAAAAGCTGCTAGGTGAAATATTATATCTGGTTTTTCATAAAAGATACGCTTAAGGTCGATATCATTTGTTATGTCACCTTCTATGAAAAGTAAATTTTTATTTTCTGTGGGTAAATTCCAAAGAAAACCTGAACTCAAATTATCAATTACAATTACATACGCCTTAAGTTGCAGGAGTTTTTTTACTAGTACATTACCAATTGTACCAGCTCCACCAGTAATAAGAACTCTTTTGCCTTTTAAATAACTAAGATAATCTAACATAATTTTTTCATCCCTTTCAGTTATACATAAACTTTTTACTATATATAAATATGATAAATTATACAAATTGACATCACTATGTTGATAAACAAAAGTAACTGGAAAATTAAAATTCCATATTATGTACTAGGTATCTTTTAACTGACATAAAAGGTGGAGTTTATATGGTGAAAAAAAGTAGAATTAGAGAAATAGCTTTGAACGTATATAGAGACAGGGGTGTCTATGTATTAACATTAGATGTAGATTGGGCTTCTGAAGATGCTTTGAAATACTGTTATAATACTTTAAATGAATTTGATATTCCAATGACTTTTTTTATAACACACAAAAGTAAATTTATATCACAACTTTTGAAGGAAAATAAAATTGAAGCAGGAATACATCCAAATTTTGCAAAAGGTAGTAGTCACGGTAGTACCCATGATGAAGTAATAGAGTATTGTTTAAAGCTACTACCAAAGGCTGAAGTATTTAGATGTCATAGATATTATGATGTAAATGATATAACTGATAAGTTTTTTAAATTAGGATTCAAATATGATTCTAATTTATGTACTCTATTAGAAAATGTACCACCATTTGTTCACAGGTCTGGTTTAATAAGATTTCCTGTTTTTTTTGAAGATGGAGCATATCTATATCACAATATGAACTTAAACTTTAAAGAAGTAAAAGAAAAACATTTTGCTCAACCAGGAATTAAAGTAATAAACTTACATCCTATGCACATAGCTTTGAATACTCCTGATTTTAGTTATATGCGGTCAATAAAGGACAACTTAACAAGAAGTGAGTGGAACAACTTAACTGAAAAACAGTTAGAAGAATTGTCCTACAATGGTTGTGGTATAAGAACTTTTGTATTAGAGTTATTCGAGTTTATAAAAAAGAATAATATTGAAACATATACTTTAAAAGAGATATATCAAAGAATTAATAAAGAAAATATATGAAAGGAGAGTTAAAGTGAAAAATTCAACATACAGCATTGGAGAAAATTGCAAAATAAAAGAGAGCGTAAAAATAGGTGATTATTGTGAAATAGGGGATTATTGTGAAATAGGGGAGAATGTGGTTATTCATAATAATGTAACCATATATGATAATACAGTTATCGGAGACAATACTGAAATATTTGAGAATGCTGTGATAGGAAGACCACCAAAATCTGCTGGCAATTTAGTTCATAGAATAGATAAAAATTATGATAAACTTATTATTGGAAAAAATTGCGTGATTGGTGCTAACGTAGTTTTATATGCAGGTATTGAGTTAGGAAATAATGTCCTATTAGGTGATTGCTGCTCAATAAGAGAGAATTGTAAAATAGGTAATTATTCATTAATAGCTAGACATGTTACTGTTAATCACAGTACTGTAGTTGGCAATAAAACAAAGGTAATGGATGAAACCCATTTGACTTCCCATATGGTAATAGAAGACGAGGTTTTTGTAAGTGTAGGAGTTATAACTGTAAGTGATAATAAGATGAGATTAAGTGGAAAACAAGTAGGAAAGGGAGCTGGCCCTTATATTGAAAAAGGAAGTAGAATAGGAGCAAATGCTACTTTACTTCCTGAGATAAGAATTGGTGAAAATTCAATAGTTGGAGCAGGGGCAGTTGTTACAAAGGATGTACCAAAGGGTAAATTGGTTATGGGTATACCAGCAAGAGTGATTGAAAGATAAAATGGGCAGCTATTTGCTGCCCATTTTTTTAAACTGTTACATATTTTTTATAGTCATCGGTCACAGCTATTACTTTACACCAGCTAAGGAAATCTCTTTCTTTAATTTTCCACGTGTGGTCTTCTAAATTTTCTCTTCTTCCAACGACATGATTAAATCTATCACAGGAATAAATTTTAAAGCCATACTTATTACAATCATCTATAAATTTATTATCTTCTGAACCATCATATATATTTGTTGCAAATCTAATTTTTTCATAAACTTCTCTTTTGAAAACAAAAGTTGAACCAGCAACATATTTTACAAAGCTATTCTCCTTATTGCGTATTAAAGCTAGTTTTTTACTACCTTCAAAATATACATAAAATCTTTGCTTACCTACTAAGTCAGCTCCAGAGTAGTCAAAAGCCATTACTATATCGCTTAAATAGTTTGGTCCATAATAATTGTCATCATCAAATTTTGCTATATATTTATATTGTGACCTATCTATACCATAATTCAAACAGTACCCAATTGTCTTAGATTCATCGACCTGATATATTTTAACATTAGGGTAATTTTTAGCTTTTTCTTTCCATTTGTTTATATCCATCGAGTTTTTATTTAAAATCACTATTAGTTCTTTTTTATCATAGGTTTGCATTGCATAATTTTCAAATACATTATCCATGAAATGGTCACGCATAGTAGATGTGATTATTGAAACACCAGGTTTATTTTTTTGAACATATTTTATTCCTAATTTATTACATATAGTTTCTAGTCTATGCCTTACTGTATGTTTACTATACACTTCTCTTAACCCCTGTAGTGCCAGTTTATCTCTTAAATCCTTATTGTTTAATAGTGTATTTAAATGATATTTAGTTTCCTGTTCAGATGTACTTAGCTTAACAACATTAGGGAAGAATTTTTCTATTCCTGAATTGTAGCTACTTACTATGTTTATACCACAACCTAATAATTCAAAGATTCTTTGTGAAAACATAGTTGGACTATCTGATATAAAGTTTACATTAAGGGCTAAATTATATTTTTTATACTTTTCTATCATTTCAAGATAAGGCAGAGCAGGTTTTATACATGGTTTATAAATGTCAGGATATTCAAAAAAACTGTCATCAATATTGTAGCCTCTATCATATATATCGAGGCCATATTTAATTGCTGGTTTAAGGATAATTTCCATATCTTTAATTCTAGAGGGCTGATTATTATACCATGTGCCTGCAAAAACTACATTACCTATTTTATTTTTATCCTTATTAATAGGATTGTGGATTCTAGGCTGTATAGCAAAAGGAAGAAGATATATATTTTCATGTTTAACAATTTCTTTATATCTAGGTATACTATTTAAATCTGTTGCAAATATAAAATCAAATAATTTAGCTGCTTCAATAAATTCTTTAAAAAATAGAGGGTCTTCTGTATTCCAGAATACAGTAGGTATGTTATAGCTATTACAGTATTTTATCAATGAGTTTAAATGTTTATTATTAGTATTATTCACAAATACTACTTTATTAGCCCACTGACCATTATTACCACGCCAAGCTGATTGCACTAATAAGATATCAGGTTTTTCTTTTGATATAACTTCTTGCCAATTATTAATTGGTAAAGGAATAAGGTTACAATCATATTTGAACCAGTGATAATAAAATTCATCCATTATGCAAGCAACTTTTATATTCATATTATTTTCAGATTCTATATTTATGTCAGATGTATTTATGAAATGAGTATCATTTTTTTTCCATCTTTTATAATTACGCTCCATATTCTTTTTTATTAATGCATCAATACACTTGTTAACTGGTCTTTTAGGAATATTATTTACTTTAGGTTTATAAAGAGATTTTGAGTTTATAGGGATCTTCTTTACTGACTTAGCTTTTGTTATATTGATTTTCACATCTTTTTCTCTCATAATAAACACCTCAATATTGGATAATATTACCTGTTAAGTATATATGAAAATATAATTATTTAGTGAATATAAACTTAACTTAATTGACATTTAGTTTTATAGTCATTAACTTTTCCTATAATTCTGCATAGCTTTTTGTAATAATTATCAGAAATTCCCCAGGTGTGATTACCTTGGTTTCCATGTCTAATATACACATGATTGAATCTATTATGGGAGTATATTTTTATTCCATTTTTATAGCAATCTTTACAGAATTGTACGTCTTCGCCTAAGTTTTTATCTGCAAATTTTACTTTATCAAACACTTCTTTTTTTATTATTAGAGTAGGACCTTCGACTCTAAAAACATATCTATTTTCTTTTTTCGGATTTCTTATAGCAAGCGTTTTATCTTTTTTAAAGTAGACATAGGATGTTGACTTTCCAATTACATCAGCATCAGTATAATTAAATGCTTTAAGTGAGTCAGATAGATACTTAGGTGCATAATAATCGTCATCATCAAATTTAGCAATTACATTGTATTTTGCTTTTTCAACTGCAAAATTTAAACATTCACCTAAGGTTATTTTCTCTTCAAGTTTATATACCTTTACATTATTAAATTCTTTAGCTTTATCAATGTAAACTTTTATATCCATTCTATTATTATTTAAAATAATTATTAACTCTTTTGGTGTGTAAACCTGAGATTTAAAGTTATTGAAGATGTTGTTAATATTTTCTGCTCTTTTAGTACATGTGATAATAGACACTCCAGTGATAATAAATGGTTTTCTTTTAGTGTTTAAGGCCTTTGGATTAATTAGAGTAGACTTGTTTATAGGGTTTTGAGTTGGTTTATATTTATGAACAATTACATTGTTTTTTATATAGGATTCAAAGTTTGAATTTTTATTAATTTTTATAATTTCTTCATAGTAATCCAATGTGATTTTCCTCCCTGTAATAGGTAATATATAGTATTTAATGTTATTTTATAGTATGATTTAAAAGGGATAGTTGTTATAGTTATAATAAAAAAGAGCTATCCAACAATGATTTTGAAAATCGTTGTGAGATAGCTTTTTTAAAACTATATGTAACATTTTAAGTAACAAGTTAATATAATGATTATAAGCTTTGTGAGGGGGGATTTCATTGAATAATAATTATTTTAGCAACTCCAAATATTATATAGCTTCTTTTAAATCTAAAAATTATGCAGTTCAATTATATTATTTACTAGAAAGGAAAGGCTATAAGAGATTTAAGCTTATATCAACTCCATGTCGTTTAAAACCTGGTTGTGATTATGCTTTAAAATTTAGAGATTTAAGTGATTTAAAATATGCAAAAAATGTAGATAAAAATTTCATAAATCGCGTTGATGCTATTTACTTCGTAGAAAAGAAAGATGGTAAAACAACATATAAAAAGGTAAATAGTGCTATTTAAATATATTTAAAATCCTTTCTAATATGTTAGATTTGTTAGAATTAGAAATTATATCTTTAATTTCGGATATTTGTGATTGTATTTCGCTAATCTGTGAATCATTAAGGTTGTTTTTTTCTTTGATGGCTTCTAGAGTTTCTGTAAATTCTTTACTTTCTTCTTTGTATTTTTCTATTAAAAGTTCTAAATTTTCAAGTTGCTTTATTATTTTGTTAAAATCATTTTTCTTCAAAACTATTTTTTCATCTAGTTCCTTTACATTTTTATAAATATTTTCTTCAATATTGTTTTTCGTTTCAGATTCTCTTTTTGCTTTAGAAAGCATAGAGTCAATGTTTAAATTATTTTTAGAAACAAAGGATTTAATCCCCTGCTCTTTAAAATCATTTGAACTTGATGGTTGTCTATTAGAATTATCTAAATTAATTTTAATAGTGTTAGTATGTGATATTGTATGTTTGTTGGGTAAAATATCTGTTCTATTAGTAGAATCTAGTCTAGTTTTATTATTCATTGATGAAAGATTATTGAGACTATGATTAGATGATTTAACAGATTTCATTAATAAATTAGTTCCATATAATATAATATTTTCTTTAAAATCTCCATATATATGATTAATTTTAGAATTTAATTTCTCTACATTATAGTTACTTCCGTATTCTATAAAGGTTATATCATCTATTGATATATTGTTAATTGACTCATCAATGTGCCAAGTAGCACCATAATTATCTGATATTAAACTGTTTAGTTGGTTATTAGCTTTATATTGAATCTTTAAATTATTATTTGATTCAAAAACTAAAGGAAATGTACATTTTGATGAAATAGAAGGTAATTTTATGTTCTTCCAGTTATTCTTATAGTTTTTACTTGATGGTAATTGTTTATATTGTAGTTTAATCTTTTCATGGTCTAAAATACTCCAAACAACATGTACAGTGTTACGTCTATCTATAAACATATAGGGATGAATGTTATCAGCTGATAAGTCAGATATTTTTTTTGGAGCAGGCATCCATCTCTTTAAAAAGCTACTGAAGGAAGTATAGTATATGTGCTGAATACCTTTATACATATTGCTATATATGAGATGTATGTTATCAAATTTATCATAATCTATGAAAAAAGGACTCATAAATTTACCTGGTGTTATACTAATAATATTTTTCTTTTCCCATTTATCTTTATAACCGACGATATGTACAATAGTCCATATTTGTGAGTTTATTAGATTTGAATAAGAGTAAAAGATGTGGATAGAGTTTTTTACAAATTTAACTGTCAAATATTTATAGTGGTTTGATTTAACATTTAGTTTTGTTAAAGTATTTTTTAACCATTTTCCATTAACATAAATATAATATTGTAAGTCACCTTTTTTAGTAATGCATAATAAATGAAATCTGTCGTTTTTATCTATATCTATTGAAAAATCCATTATATTGTTTTCAATTAATGTAGTCGTTTCAATCAAAGTACCCTTATTATCATAATGGTTATAAACGACAGATCTATTGTTAGAAAAATAAAAGTTATAGAATTCGTTATTTGATGTCCTTAAAAGGTAATTCTGGCGAAAATATAGAGCCATAATGTACACCTCACAAAAATAAATTTAAAAAACTATGCACCAAACATTCTATACTTCATAATATGAAAGTAAAGATAATTTTATTAAAGATTAAATGAAAAAGGAGGAAAATATATGAATAATAGTTTTGATCCTAGCCCTGGCGACCCAATAATGGAGCAAGATTTAAATTATATAACTGAAAATGTATGTATTATAACTGATAAAGTATATGCTCATTGTCAACAAAGAGAATGTTTTCCAGATGTTGAAGTTGACCTTGAAGGTAAAAAGTTTGAGAGTATTAAGTTTAAGCCAGGATTTATTGTACCAAATACTTTAGTCGTGACTGAATTAACTAATAGACCTAACTTTAAAAGAGTAAGATTTACACTTAGAATACCTTACGAAATAACTACTAAGGAAGGAAGTGTAATTGAGGGGTTCTTACCTGATATACTTAAAGACATAGTATTGTTTATACCAGATGATGTTAGAGATGAATTTGATTTTAGAATCGTAGTAGAAACTAGTTCAAAAGTATTGGATGGTGTAATTGAAAGTGATGGAACAATTAATTTTGCAGTTGGTGTATTTATTATAGTCAAAGTTGTAGGAAGAGTACAATTATTAATACCAGCATACGGATTCTGTCCAGAACCACCTGAATGTGAAGAGTTTAGTCCAGATGGAGATATATGTGAGAGATTCTTTGAGTATGAACCATTCCCTGATTTCTTCCCACCTCAATTCGAAGATATTTATCCAGATGTAGATTAGAGTTAAAAAAGAGGTGATTAAAACCACCTCTCTTTTTTTATCTCTTTTTTATCTTTTTTGAATGAATACTTCAGTGTAATAGTTTCCTACAATTCCTATACCTACATGAGTAAACTTTGGGTTTAATATATTTTTTCTATGTCCATCAGAATTCATAAAACCACTGTGAGCTCGATAAACGCTATATGTTCTGCCGATATTTTCTCCAAATGAATAATATCTAATTCCTTCTTTTCTGATAAGGCTAGATGTGTTTCCGAAAGTAGGTGAGGTATGAGAAAAATAGCTATTGTGGTACATATCTTGAGATTTAATTTCAGCTATTTTAAAAAGTTTTTCTTCTATTTTTAAAGGCTTTAAACCAGCTTTAATTCTTTCCTCGTTTATCATTTCATATAATTTCTTTTCATTTTCAGATATATTATTTTCAGTATAATTTTCTGTATTTAAACTTTTTTCGTTAGTTGTATTATTGGTTTTGTTTATAGTAACAGCTTTAGTTGACTTTGGAAGAATATGGTAGTTGTAACCATAGTTATAATTATAAGGGTCATATATTTTTACATTACTATAAGAATCAGACGTAGAAACAGAAGTTGTTGATGTAGTGTTATTATAAGATTTATTTGTGCTTTCATTTGATTGAGCTAGGTTGTTTTGCGTTGTGTTATAAGATTTTGTAGTGGGTGAGGTATAAGGTTTTGTTTTATTATAACTGTTTATATTGTATCCATATGAATTATAATAATTATTATTGTCTATAACTATATCAGCTAAAACAATATTAAATGATGATAATAAGACGAAAAATGTTACCAATAATCCGATTATTTTTTTCTTATTCAGAAAAATCACTCCTTTAACAAAAAATATACACAATTAAATTATACGACAGAATATTACAGTATTGTAATAAAACATAATGGTGTTATTACATATTTATGGAATTTTAAATTAGATGAAATTTTAATTTAATTTGAATGTTGACAAGATTACTCGGGTATATTATACTTAAATATGAATTCCAAGTGAAATAGTAGGGATTATATGAGAGGTGATTTAATGCGCTTATCAACGAAGGGACGATACGGATTAAAGGCAATGTTTGAACTGGCTTTACATTATGGAGAAGGTCCAATCCCTTTAAACAATATAGCAGAAAGTCAAAATATTTCTGAGCATTATTTAGAGCAATTGATAGCTACTTTAAGAAGAAAAGGTTTAGTAAAAAGCGTAAGAGGAGCACAAGGTGGTTATATGTTAGCCAGAGCACCTGAAGAAATAACAGTTGGAGAAGTAATAAGACCACTAGAAGGAAGTATTGCTCCATCTGAGTGTGTTATAGATGACGAAACAGTTAGTTGTGATAAAGAAGATGTATGTGTAACAAAAACAGTTTGGAAACGTATACGCGATAGTATTAATGAAGTAATAGATTCGATAACTTTACAAGATATGATTGATGACCATAGAAATATATAGAATTAATAGTTAATAGATATAATTAATTGTTTTGCTTTTAGGAGGCGATTTCTTTGAATAATATTATTTACATGGATAATGCAGCTACAACTCCAGTTAAAAAAGAAGTATTAGATGCAATGTTACCTTACTTTACAGAGAAATACGGAAATCCATCAAGTATATATAATCTAGGTTTAAAATCAAGAAAAGCTATAAGTGAAGCTAGACAAAAAGTTGCTAATTGTATAGGAGCTAATGAAAATGAAATATACTTTACAAGCGGAGGTTCTGAAGCAGATAATTGGGCTATTAAAGGTGTAGCATATGCTAATAAAAATAAAGGAAATCATATAATTACTAGTAAAATAGAACATCATGCAGTATTGCATACTTGTGAGTACCTAGAGAAAAACGGTTTCGAGGTAACTTATTTAGATGTTGACGAATATGGGATGATTAATTTAGAAGAATTAAAGGAAGCTATAACTGATAAAACAATTCTTATTACAATTATGTTTGCAAATAATGAAATAGGTACTATTCAACCAATTAAAGAAATAGGGAAAATAGCTAAAGAACACGGAGTTTATTTCCATACTGATGCTGTTCAAGCTATAGGTAATGTAGAGATAGATGTTGATGAGCTTAATATAGATTTACTTTCTATGTCTGCTCATAAAATATATGGCCCCAAAGGTGTGGGTGCATTATATATAAGAAGAGGAGTAAAAACTCATAGATATGTTCATGGTGGAGCGCAAGAAAGAAATAGAAGAGCAGGTACTGAAAATGTACCTGGAATAGTTGGATTTGGAAAAGCAATAGAATTAGCGTATGAGAATCTAGAAGAACACAATAAAAAGTTAATAAGACTAAGAGATAAGCTTATAAATGAAGTTACAGAAAAAATAAACTATGTTAGATTAAATGGACATCCTGAAAAAAGGTTACCAGGTAATGTAAATTTTGCATTCGAGTTTATAGAAGGAGAATCGTTGCTATTAAGTTTAGATATGGAAGGAATACAAGCATCTAGTGGTTCAGCTTGTACTTCAGGTTCATTAGATCCATCACATGTATTATTAGCTATAGGGTTACCACACGAGATAGCCCATGGTTCTTTAAGATTATCTTTAGGTGATTTTAACACTGAAGAAGAAGTAGATTATGTCGTTGAAAAATTAATTGGAATAGTTGATAGATTAAGACAAATGTCACCATTATATGAGAATGTAAAGGAGGAGAAATAATGTATTCAGAAAAAGTAATGGACCATTTTAGAAATCCAAGAAATGTTGGAGAGATAAAAGATGCTGATGGAATTGGAGAAGTTGGAAACCCACAATGTGGAGATATTATGAAAATGTATTTAAAGATAGAGGACAATGTAATAGTAGATGTGAAGTTTAAGACCTTCGGTTGCGGCTCAGCTATTGCTTCTTCAAGTATGGCTACAGAAATGATTAAAGGTAAAACAATTGAAGAAGCTATGAAGGTTACAAACAAAGCAGTTACAGAAGCATTAGATGGACTACCACCTGTTAAAATGCATTGTTCTGTATTAGCTGAACAAGCGATTAAAGCAGCTTTACTTGATTATTCTAAGAAAAACAACGTTAAAATAGAAGGGTTAGAAGATTTTGACCCTAATGAAGACCCGCATGAGCACGAACATGGACATGAAGAATTCGCTGAATAAGCTACTGAAAACAGTAGCTTATTTAGTTATTTGTTATAAAAATATAATTAAGTAGAAAAAATATTAATGATACCAAAGAAAAATATTACAACCAAATAATTTGAGGTGAAAAAATGGATAAAAACAAAGTAGTAATAGGAATGAGTGGTGGAGTAGATAGTTCTGTTGCAGCATATTTACTAAAAAAGCAGGGTTATGAAGTAATAGGAGTTACAATGGAGATTTATGAAGAGAAAAATGCTAAAAATGATGTACAGGAAATTAGCTCAGTAGTAAGTGACGCAAAAAAAGTTGCTGAAAAGTTGAATATTCCCCACTATGTAGTTGATTTAAAAGATATTTTTAAAGAAAAAGTGATTGACTATTTCTTACATGAATATGGAAGGGGTAGAACACCCAACCCTTGTATACAGTGCAATAAACATGTTAAATTTAAAGCATTAATGCAAAAAGCCTTTGATTTAGGTGCATACTATTTAGCTACAGGTCATTATGCTAACGTGATTTATGATAAAGATGTAGATAGATATTTAATAAAAAAGTCAGAAGCTGATAAAAAAGACCAAACTTACATGTTATATAATTTAACTCAAGAACAATTAAAACATGTTTTAATGCCATTAGGAAATTTTGAAGATAAAGAAAAAGTCAGAGAGATTGCAAGTGAACTAGGATTAAGTGTTGCAAATAAAGAAGAGAGTCAAGAAATATGTTTTATTGAGGATGATGATTATATTAGGTTTATAAAGGAAAATGCATCATATAAAATTAAGCCAGGGCATTTTATTGATACAGAAGGAAATATATTAGGAAAACACAAAGGGATTACAAATTATACTATAGGACAACGTAAAGGGCTAGGATTAGCACTTGGGAAACCTGTTTATGTAATAGATATTTTACCTGAAGAAAATGTAGTAGTTGTTGGCGATGCTGAAAAAGTATTTGGTAAAGAATTGATAGCTGAAGATATTAATTTTATATCAATGTCAAATTTAGAAGAGCCAATGGAAGTGAAAGCTAAGATTAGGTATAATTTTAAAGAACAACCAGCTACTATATATCCAATAGAAAAAGATAAAGTTAAGGTTGTATTTGAAAAACCAGTTAGAGCTATTACGCCAGGGCAGGCTGTAGTATTTTATAAAGATGATATTTTAGTGGGCGGTGGAACTATTGTAAGAAAAGTACGTTAATAGTAATATTAAGCACTATATAATAATGAATTATAATTTGAAATTAACTTATATAAAAATTTAAATATAGAAATAATAATAGTATAAAATGATATAATAGAGAGGGTTTATATAGTGCTAAAGGGAAGCGAAATGTTAGGAGTTCCTGTTATAAGTAAAAAAGAAGGCGAAAAAATTGCTGAAGTAGAGAAACTAATATATAATTACAAAAAGTTTAGAGTTAATGCAATTTTATTAAATGGAAAGGGATTATTTAAAGAACCACAAATAGTTAGATTTAAAAATATAGAAGCTATAGGTAAAGATGCTATTGTTTTAAAAGATAAAAAATATATTGACAAAGCTAGTGCAATTCCTGAAATTGAAGAATCCATTTCGGCTCAAAATAGTATAATAGAAAAAGAAATAATTACAGAAGATGGTGAAAGTTTAGGATATATACAAGATGTTATAATTGAACCTGAAAAGGGAAAAATATTAGGGTTTGTATTAACAGAAGGTTTAATTCAGGATATATTAGATGGAAGAAGTATATTTCCCTATAGAAAAGGTATAAAGTTTGGTAATGATGCTCTAATTATAACAAGTAAAATGAAGGAAGATTACATTAAAAACAAGAAAGAGTACAAAAAAATACTAGAATTAGAGTGATAAAAAAGATGAAAACTAATAATACACCCTATAAAAGGAGTGAAAATAAATGAGAAATGGATTTGTCTCAGGGATTGTTACTGGAAGTATAATAGGAGCAACAGCTGGTATGTATGCTGCATCAAAAATGACTCCAAGACAAAAAAGAAGATTTATGAGACAAGGTAAGAAAATGTTATTTGGTATGCTAGATGGTATGGGAATGTTTTAAATTAAGGCAGCTTTGCTGCCTTTTTAAACAGCAGAGAGGAGGAAATATATGGAGATTTTGCTAACTATGTTTATATATTTAAAATCGTTTTTTGTTGTAGCTTTATTAGGAATAAGCATTTATTTTTTGATAAATATAGGCAATAGTTTTGTCAAAGAGGAAAAACAATTTAAAATTACAAAAAAGCAATTATATTATTCAATAGCAATAATAGTATTAATACTTTTACTATATCAATTATATAAAATTGCAAGTGGAATTACTTCATTAATAACACCTATATTTATTTCTATAATTTTTGCATATTTATTTAACCCTCTGGTAAATTTAATGGAGGACAGAGGAATTAAACGACTTTGGGGAGTCTTATTAGTTTATCTTGCAATAATTGCCATAGTTATGATATTATCTTTTACTATAATACCTAAGATATCTATTGAGTTCAAAAAGTTAATTGATTTATTACCTAATTATTTTAGTCAATTAAATACATATTTCAACGAAATATATAATCTATATTCAGAAAATATAGAGAACCTACCTCCGCAATTTCAAGGAATAAATGATGCAATAAGGAGTAACTTATCAAATATCCAAGAAACTTTAGTATTAACATTAAGAAATATAACTAATACAACAATAGGAATTTTTTCAAAGATTTTCAGTCTTATATTGATACCTATATTGACATTTTATTTTATTAAGGATAAAGAGTACTTTAAAAGAAAAATAATGTTAACAATTCCTAAAGTATATAGAAATGATATAATTAGAGTTTCAAAAGAGATTGACATAGTTTTAAGTAAATTTATCAGGGGACAACTAATTGTAGCTGCTTTTGTCGGAATTACAACAGCAATCGGTTTATTAATTTTAGGAATTGATTTTGCACTGATTATAGGTTTAATAGCTGGTATAGCTAATGTAATACCCTATTTTGGACCTATAATAGGTATAGTTCCAGCTGTAATATTTGCTTTATTAGAAAAGCCTATAAAAGTGCTATGGGTAGTTATTTTATTTACTTTAATTCAGCAGATTGAAAGTAATATACTTTCACCTAAGATTGTTGGTGAAAGTGTTGGTTTGCATCCAGTTGTTGTTATTTTAGTGCTTTTAATTGGAGGAAGTTATTTTGGAATTTTAGGAATGTTATTAGCAGTTCCAGCTGCTGTTATTTTAAAAATTGTTTCTGCATTTATTATAGAAAAATTGACAAGACTTTAATACATATTGACAAATAGCCAAATTTTAATTATAATCCTAACTAAAGATTAGTTGAAATAGGACGATAAATACACTATTTCAAATAGGAATGATGTATACAATTACAAATAGGCTGGAAGATAAGAAGCAAAAGACGATAACAGCCCTTGAACTAGTAATGGAATGACTAATTTAGTTTAAAATTAGTGTATACAATCTCGTCCCTAAGGGTTGGGACGGGTTTTTTTATTAGATGCTACGGATATTGATTAATTAAAGAATACAAAAAGATAAAGGAGTGGGTTTAATGAAAAGATTAAGTTTAGATGAGATAAGAAAAGAATTTTTAAATTTCTTTGAAGAAAAAGACCATTTAGTAGCTCCTAGCTTTTCATTAGTTCCAAAGGGAGATAAAAGTTTATTACTTATAAATGCTGGTATGGCACCATTAAAAAAATATTTTACTGGTGCGGAAGAACCTCCAAAACGTCGTATGGCTACATGTCAAAAATGTGTAAGAACTGGTGATATTGATAATGTAGGTAAAACGGCAAGACATGCTACATTTTTTGAAATGCTAGGTAATTTCTCATTTGGTGATTATTTTAAAAAGGAAGCAATTAAATGGGCATGGGAATTTATGACAGAGAGGTTAGAGGTTTCAGAAGATAAATTATGGGTATCAGTGTATGAAGAAGATGATGAAGCTTATGAAATATGGAAAAAGGAAGTAGGTATAAGTGAAGATAGAATTGTTCGTTTAGGAAAAGAGGATAACTTTTGGGAGTTAGAAGTAGGACCAAGTGGTCCATGTTCAGAGTTATATATAGATAGAGGAGAACAGTATGGATGTGGAAGTGAAGATTGTAAACCTGGTTGTGATTGTGATAGATATGTTGAAGTTTGGAACTTAGTATTCTCTCAGTTTGATAAAGATGAAAAAGGAAACTATAATCCACTTCCAAATCCTAATATAGATACAGGTATGGGACTAGAAAGAATTGCAGCTGTAATGCAGGATGCTGCTAATATATTTGAAGTTGAACCTATTAAAACTATCTTAACAAAAGTTGAAGAAATTAGTGGTATAAATTATGGTAAAAACGATAAAGATGATATGTCTATAAGGGTGATTACTGACCATACAAGAGCAATGACTTTTATGGTTTCGGATGGAGTTATCCCTAGTAATGAAGGAAGAGGTTATGTATTAAGAAGGCTAATTAGAAGAGCTGCAAGACATGGAAAATTACTTGGAATAGAAGGAAATTTTTTAACTCAAGTGGTGGATGTAGTAATAAATAAATGGAAAGAAACTTATCCAGAATTAAAAGAAAGAGAAGTTCAAATTAAAAAAGTTATTCAAATAGAAGAGGAAAAATTCCAAGAAACTATAGACCAAGGAATGAATATTTTAGAAGAATATATTAAAGACATTAAAGATGAAAATAAAGATACTTTAAGTGGAGAAAAAGCATTTAAGCTATATGATACTTATGGTTTCCCTCTTGATTTAACTAAAGAAATTCTATTTGAATCAGGGCTGAAAGTAGATGAAGATGGATTTAATAAAGAGATGGAAGAGCAAAGAGAGAGAGCTAGAAAAGCTAGAGGAGATATTGGAAATGAAGCTTGGAGTTCAGAAGGTGTTTTAAAATTAGACGAGAACGTTAAAACAGATTTTGATGGATATGAAAATTTTAATCTAAAAACAAAAGTAATTGAGCTAATCAAAGAAGATGAAATAGTTGAAGAATTAAGTAAAGATGAAACTGGAATAATAATACTTGAAAAAACACCTTTATATGCGGAAGGTGGAGGTCAAGTAGGTGATAAAGGTCTTATTAAGAATAGTAATTTTGTAGCTGAAGTAACAGACACTAAGAAAGGTACTAATGATTCTATATTCCACTTTGTTAAGATTAAAGAAGGAACTGCTAAAAAAGGTGATATAGTTGAAGCTATAGTTGATAAAAGAAATAGATTAAATGCAGCAAGAAATCATACTGCTACCCATATTCTTCATAAAGTATTAAAGGAAGTATTAGGAGAACATGTAAATCAGGCAGGTTCTTTAGTAACACCACAAAGATTAAGATTTGATTTTACTCATTTTGAAGCTATAGATAAAGAAACATTAGCTGAAATTGAGGATAAAGTAAATTCAAAGATACAAGAAACTTTAGATGTAAATACAAAAGAAACGTCAATGAAAGAAGCTAAGGCTATGGGGGCAACAGCACTATTTGATGAAAAATATGGAGATAAAGTGAGAGTTGTAAGTGTTGGTGATTATAGCATTGAGTTATGTGGTGGTACTCACGTAAATAACTCTAGTCAAATTGGACTATTTAAGATAGTTAGTGAAGCAGGTATAGCTTCAGGTGTAAGAAGGATAGAAGCTATCACGGGTGAAAGTTTATATAAAGATATTAAAGAAACAGATGCTCAAATAAATAAGTTAACACAACTATTAAAAACAAATAAAAATGATTTAATTAATAGGGTACAATCATTAAATAATGAAGTTAAAGAATTAGTAAAAGAAATTGAAACTCTAAAAAGCAAATTGGCATCCTCTAAAATGGATGACATTGTTAATGAAGTTAAAGAAATAGAAGGAATTAAAGTTATTGCTAAGAAAATTGAAGGAATGGATATGAACAGCCTTAGACAATTAGGAGATAAAATAAGGGATAAGGTAGGTTCTGTAATAGTTGTATTAGGAAGTACTCATGGAGAAAAAGTTAGCTTTGTTTCAATGGCTACTAAAGATTTAATTAGTAAAGGCATACATGCAGGTAATCTAATAAGAGAAGTAGCTAAGATAACAGGTGGCGGCGGTGGTGGTCGCCCAGACATGGCACAAGCTGGAGGAAAAGATGCTAGTAAAATAGATGAAGCTTTAGATAAAGTATATGATTTAGTAAAGAAACAAATTTCTAATGGTTAGTGTTTAAAATATTACCCAGTAGATACTTATTGTGTCTACTGGGTAATATATAAAAAGGAATTTTGAATATTAATATAGAATATAAGACATAAATATAATAAAGGGGTGGTTTTAATGTCTAATAATATGAATGAAACGATGAAGTTTAACGTAGCAAAGGATAATGTAAATGAAGCTAGGGAGATAATCGTAACTGTATACAAGTCACTTGAAGAAAAAGGTTATAACCCTATAAACCAAATGATTGGATATATATTATCAGGGGATCCAACTTATATAACAAGTCATAATAATGCAAGAAGCTTAATAAGAAAGTTAGAAAGAGATGAACTATTAGAAGAGTTATTGAAGAGTTATTTAGCTAAAGAATAAAATTAGGAGAGATTTGATTGGTAATAAATAAGATAAAGATTACCTTTTTAGTTTTTATGATCATCTTAATAATTATAATATCAGCAAATAATGTATATTCAGATAGTGAAAATAAATATAACAGTAAAAAGACATATGTACTAATACTAAATAGGACAACTTTAGAAGATATATACTCAATGAACAATCTACTTACTCTTATAAATGAAGGTAGTATAGGATTAATGAACACAAGGGGCTTATATGGTTATGATGGACCAGAAAGCTATATTACTATTAACGCATCTACTAGGTGTTATGCTAATTATTCAACAACAGAGTTTTTTAATATTAACATAAATGAAAAAAAGATGAATGAATACATAACTGCAACAGGTATAAAACCTAGAAATTATAGTATAGCAAATTTAAAAATAAATAAGATATTGAAGCTAAATAAGAATAATAAGTATTCTCCTAATATCGGAGCATTAGGCGATTGCTTACATAAAGAAGGCTTAAAAACAGCAGTATTTGGTAATTCAGATACTGCTGATAGTTTTATTAGGACAAATTGTTTGATTGCAATGGATAGCAAGGGTTTAATAGATTATGGAAATGTAGATAACGTCTTAATAGAGGATAAATATTTTCCATATGGTGTAAAAACCAATTATAATAAAATATTAAATGAGCTTAAAGGTATAAACAAAAAAGCTTCTTTAATTGTTATTGAAGAAGGAGATTTAAATAGATTAAATTTATATAAAGAATTATTAAGCGATGAGATGTTTATAAAACACAAGA
This sequence comes from Caldisalinibacter kiritimatiensis, assembly GCF_000387765.1. Taxonomy (NCBI): domain Bacteria; kingdom Bacillati; phylum Bacillota; class Tissierellia; order Tissierellales; family Thermohalobacteraceae; genus Caldisalinibacter; species Caldisalinibacter kiritimatiensis. The sequence goes on along the minus strand of NZ_ARZA01000221.1, from coordinate 7,418 downwards.
AAAAGATTTTACAACGTGCAGACGAGTTTATAGGTGATTTGCTCAATATAATTGATAAAAATAACTCTAGGATGATTATAACTAGTCCTAATAGTGGTGAAAAAATAGAAGGTGGTGTAGATAAATTAACTCCTATTATAATATGGGGAGATGGAATAAAAAGTGGGATTGTTACTTCAAAAACCACAAGAAGGCAGGGGATAGTTTCAAATATTGATATAGCACCTTCAATTACTAATTATATAGGAATAAATAGTGATAAATTTTCAGGAGAAAGAATTGAATCATTAGAATATAATGACAACTTGTCATTTATTAAGGAGCTATTAAAACGAACAGAGTTTATTTCGAAAATAAGATATTCTACTTTAAGTATTTTCTGTATTTTAACAATTATGATATCATTAATAACTACATCTTTAGTATTGATAGAATATCGACTAAAAAGCATTTTTAAAAATGTAATAATTTTCAGTTTAATATTAATTTTAACAACACCTATTACGTTACTTTTAATGTCTTTATTTAAAATTGATAATATTTACGCTTTTATAGTAGCAGCTGTAGCTTTTGTAACAATATTAACTATTATGATTTATAGGATAAATATAAAGAATAGAATCCTGTTTATTACTGGATTTACATATTTAATAATAATAGTAGATATTATATCTGGAGGGAATTTAATTAAGTTTTCTACTCTTGGATATGACCCTATCATAGGTGCAAGATATTTTGGAATAGGTAATGAGTTATCGGGAGTTTTAATTGGATGCATGTTTATATTTTGGGCTTTAATACTGGAAAAAATTAAAAGAAGATATTTTATCTTAATTTTTCTGATTTATACAATTGTTTTGGTAATAGCACCTAATTACGGAGCTAATTTAGGAGCAACTTTGTCATTGATTGGTGGAACTATATATTTTGTTATTAGTATTTATAAGATTAATCTAGATTTCAAAACCATTACACTTTTTTTATTAATTACAATAGCATTTATTATGGGATTTACAATTATAGATTTTAGTTTCTCATTCACAACATCACATTTAGGGAAATTGGTAACAAGTACAATAAATAATGGAATAAAAACGGTTTATGATGTGATTTCTAGAAAATTATATATGAATATAAAATTACTTGGTGTTACTATATGGTCTAAAGTTCTTCTTGTTAACTTAATATGCTTGATTTTATTGATTCGATTTAAGAATCGTAAATTAAAGACGCTATTTAAAGAGAAGAACAACTTTTTTATTGGATTAACAAGTGCTTTGGTAAGTAGTACTATTGGATTTATTACAAATGATTCCGGTGTTCTACTTGCAAGTATTGCAAATATTTTTATTTTAAATTCCTTATTATATGTTACAATAGAGTATACGGAAGAAACTAATACAAATTATATTAAGTCATAATAGGGAAGTGAACTTATGGAGTATAGGAAATTAGGTAATACTAGTATTAAGATATCTAGACTATGTTTCGGCTCATTAACTATAAGTCCATTACAAGCACATTTACCTATAAAAAGTGGTGCTGATATAATAAAATATGCTTATTCTAAAGGGATAAATTTTATAGATACTGCTGAATTATATGAAAATTATGAATATATAAAAGAGGCATTAAAGGATATTAAAAGGGATAGCTATGTAATAGCTACGAAATCATATTCATATTCAAATGATACAGCACAAAAGAGCTTAGAAAAAGCGTTAAAAGAAATAAATACAGATTACATAGATATTTTTTTATTGCATGAACAAGAAAGTGAACATACTATTAGAGGGCATTATGAAGCTATAGAGTATTTTTTGAAAGCAAAAGATAAAGGTTTAATAAAGGCTTTAGGTATTTCTACCCATAGGGTTGAAGGTGTATTAGCAGCAAATAAATATGATGAAATAGAGATAATACACCCAATAGTAAATATCAAAGGATTAGGTATACAAGATGGAACAGTTAATGACATGATAAATGCTATTAAATTGGCTTATGAAAAAGGAAAAGGAATTTATGGTATGAAACCATTAGGTGGTGGACATTTAATACAAGAAGTCGAAAAGGCGTTTAATTATGTTAAAGAAATACCATATTTACACTCTATAGCAATAGGGATGCAATCAGAACATGAAGTTGATGCAAATGTCAATTTATTAAATAGAGGCTATATACCAAGTCGTATTAAAGAAAGAATAAAAAAACGAAAGCGAAAATTACATATAGCTGATTGGTGTATAGGTTGTGGTAAATGTGTAGACATATGCCAACATGGTGGTATAAAAATAATTGATAAAAAAGCAGTACCAATTCAAGATAAATGTGTATTTTGCGGATACTGTGCTAGTAAGTGTCCTGAATTTTGTATAAAGGTTATATAAATATGATAAGAATTATTTTTATATGAATTAAAACTATATTAAGCAACAATAATAACTATGGAGGTATGTATGAAAAGAGTACTTGGACTAGATGTAGGAGATAAAACAATCGGAGTTGCTGTGAGTGACCCATTAGGTCTTACAGCTCAAGGGATAACAACTATAAGAAGAACTAATATTGAAAATGATTTTAATTCTTTAAAAGATATAATTAACAAATACGAAATTAAATTAGCAGTAATAGGTTTGCCTAAGAATATGAATAATACTATTGGCCCACAGGGCGAAAAAGTTTTAGAATTTGTTGAATATTTTAAGGAAAAATTTGATATAGAAGTAATTTTAGAAGATGAAAGATTAACAACAGCATATGCTGAAAGGATATTAATAAATGGAGATATGAGCAGAAAAAAAAGAAAAAAAGTTATAGACAAAGTTGCTGCAACATATATTTTACAATCATATCTCGATAGAACTAGATAAGTAGAGAGGAGGATATAAAATGAAAGAGAATAAAAATATTATTGAATTAATAGATGATAACGGTAATAAAGAAGAATTTGAAGTGTTAGCTACTTTTCATATAGAAGACAATGAGTATGCTATATTACAACCTTATGGAAAAGATAATGATGAAGATGATGGAGTGGTTGTTTTAAGAATTGAATGTGATGAATCTGGTAATTTATCTTTAGTAAATATAGAAGATAAAAATGAAATAGAAGATGTAATAGCTGCCTATAATGCTATAGCAGACGATATTATATAATGATCTTAAAGTAATATAAAAATTAAATAAATTTATTCAATTTAAATTAGTTATCAATGGGAATATTAACTTACGGGGCGATTTAATGAAATTAAAGATAGATGGTAATATATTAGAAGGGTATTTCCATAGACGAGTTAATAGATTTATAGCAGAGGTTTATATAAACAATAAGCTTGAAAAAGCACATGTACCTAATACTGGACGGATGAAAGAACTATTAGTTGAAGGAGCTAAAGTATTAGTACGAAAAGTAGAAAAAACAGAACGTAAAACTAAATTTGATTTATTAATGGTATATTATAATAATATATTAGTTAATATTGATTCTAAAATTCCTAATATATTATTATATAAAGGGTTTCAAGAGAAAAAGTTGAATTACTTTAAAGAATATAATGAAGTAAAAAGAGAAGTAACATATGGTAATAGTAGATTTGATATTGGTTTAATAGGTAAAGAAAATGCTTTGATTGAAGCAAAATGTGTTACTTTTGTAAGGAATAAAATTGCAATGTTTCCCGATGCACCTACAAAAAGAGGTGTAAAACATATTAATGAATTAATTAAAGCAACAAAGGAAGGGGTAAAAACTGCTGTATTCTTTATAATACAAAGAGATGACGCTGAAGTTTTTATGCCTAATTGGGAAATGGACAAAGAATTTTCAAGTTGTTTAAGAAAAGCATATAATAATGGTGTAAAGATAGTTCCTTTAATTTGTAAAGTTACAAGGAAAACAATATGTATAGATAAAGAAATTGATATAAAATTTAAAAAAACAGGTGGTTAATAAAACAAAAATTGGTAGATAATAAGTGATTTTTAGAAAATAATTAAGTAATATTAACACAATTAAGTCTAAATAGTAACGCATTTGTTGACTTTTAAATATTATAGATATAGACTATATATAGAAACAAAAAAGCGGGTGGAAGTATGGACTCTATATTCGATACATTAAAAGAAAAACTAAAGGAAAATGGATATAAGTTAACGACTCAGAGAAGAATAATTGTAGATGTGATAGCAGAAAATCAAGGTGGACACTTAAGTCCTGAAGAAATATATGACAAGGTGAAAGACAAGTATCCTGAGATAGGGTTAGCTACGGTTTATAGAACTCTACAGTTACTTGAAGAATTAAATATTGTGTATAAACTTAACTTTAACGACGGCTGTAGTAGATATGAACTAAATACATGTAGTGGAGACCATCATCACCATCATTTAATTTGCTTAAATTGCGGTAAGGTTATTGAGGTTGAAGTAGATTTACTAGAAAATTTAGAAGAAGAAATAGAAAAAGAGGGAGAATTTAAGGTAGTTGACCATAATGTGAAGTTTTTTGGATATTGTAAAGACTGCCAAAAATAAGTCCCCAGATGGGGATTTATTTTTTAATGAATATATTTATAAATGATAAATTATTATTTAATGATACGGTTAGACTATTATAAAATAATGATTTTAGCGTTTAGTAAATTAATATAAGTTCTAAGTTAATTTGAACGGCTTTATTTATTTTACATAAGGTAATAAATTTGAACGTGATTTAATGACAAAAATTATAAGACAAAGGAAAGAAGGAGAGTGGTACGGTGGCAAAAAGAACATCAAAATTAAAAATAATTCCCCTAGGAGGATTATACGAAATAGGTAAAAATATTACAGTTATTGAATATAAAGGGGATATAATTGTTATAGATTGTGGTCTTGCATTTCCAGAAGATGAAATGTTAGGTATAGATGTAGTTATACCTGACATAACGTATTTACTTAAGAACAGGGAAAAGATTAAGGGAATTGTGTTAACTCATGGACATGAAGACCATATTGGAGCATTACCTTATGTTTTGAAAAAAATAAATGTTCCTGTTTATGGTACTAAATTAACTTTAGGACTTGTAGAAAATAAGATTAAAGAACATAAATTAAAGAATACTAAGCTTAGAGTTACAAAACCGGGACAAAAAATAAAGTTAGGATGTTTTGAAGTAGAGTTTATAAGAACTAGTCACAGTATTCCTGATTCTGTTGCATTAGCCATAAATACTCCAGTTGGAGTAGTAGTGCATACTGGAGATTTCAAAGTAGATTATACGCCTATAAATGGAGAAGTTATGGATTTACACAGATTTGCTGAATTGGGCAAAAAAGGTGTATTGGTAGCTATGGCTGATAGTACTAACGTAGAAAGACCTGGATATACGATGTCAGAGCGAACAGTTGGCTCGACCTTTATTGATATATTTAAAACTGCAAAGCAACGTATAATTGTTGCCACATTTGCATCTAATATTCATCGAATACAGCAAATTATTAATGCTGCTGTTATGTATAATAGAAAAGTTGTTGTATCGGGAAGAAGTATGGTGAATGTTGTAAAAGTGGCAAGAGAGCTTGGGTATTTAGATGTACCAGATGGGACACTTATTGATATAAATGATATGAACAAATATGCTTTAGATGAAATTGTAGTTATAACAACAGGAAGTCAAGGTGAGCCAATGTCTGCTCTATCAAGAATTGCTTCTTCAGATCACAAGAAAATGGAGCTAGTACCAGGTGATTTGGTTATTATATCAGCTACACCTATTCCTGGAAATGAAAAAACAGTAGCTAAGGTTATTAACCAATTATTTAAAAAAGGAGCAAATGTTATTTATGAAACACTAGCTGATGTACATGTATCTGGACACGCTTGTCAAGAAGAATTAAAGCTTATGCATAGATTATTACAACCAAAATTTTTCATTCCTGTACATGGTGAGTATAGACATCTAAAGCAGCATGCTCAACTAGCTGAAGAACTAGGTATGGATAAAGAAAATATATTTGTTGCTGAAAATGGTTCAGTTATAGAATTTACTAAAGATGAAGGAAAATTTGCTCAGAATGTGCCTGCAGGCAATATATTGGTTGATGGACTAGGAATTGGGGATGTTGGTAACATAGTATTAAGAGATAGAAAGCATCTATCAGAAGATGGATTAATAATAGTTGTGGTTACAATAACTAAAGAAGAAGGTAAGGTTGTAGCCGGACCTGATATAATTTCAAGAGGATTTGTATATGTAAGAGAATCGGAAGATTTAATGGAAGAAGCAAAAAATGTAGTTAAAGAAGTTTTAGATGAATGTCAAAAGAATAAAATTACTGATTGGGCAACATTAAAATCAAGTATAAGAGATGCATTAAGAAATTACTTATATGAAAAGATGAAAAGAAATCCTATGATTTTACCTATTATTATGGAAGTATAATCAGGTCGTAGCAAATAAGCTACGACCTTTATTAAACTTGTAGGTTAAGGGGGAATTATAATGGGATGAGATTAATACTATATTTATGTATTTTAGGTATTGGCATTCTAATTGGCTATAACGAGTTAGGTATTGATAAACTAAAAAGACAATTATTAAAAATACAGAATATTTCACTTTTATTTTTACTTTTTGTTATGGGTATAAGAATAGGAGCAGATAAGAAAGTCATAACTTCTTTTGCAGAATTGGGGTATCAAGCCATTGTCATTTCAAGTTTTTCAATATTATTTAGTATAATATTAGTTAAATTTGTAAGGGGGTTTGTAACCAAAGGAAATGACAAGGAGGAAATGAAAAATGAGTGTTAGCATTATTATATCAGTATTATTAGGAATTGGGTTTGGATATGTGATATTACCTGAATATATTCTACAATATACAGACGTTATAATAGATATAGGATTGTGTGTATTGTTATTTTTTGTTGGTATAGATATAGGTACAAACAAGGATATATTTAATCAAATAAAAAAGATGGGGTTGAAAATTTTATTAATACCTATTATGATAATTATTGGTAGTATTGTAGGTAGTATTATAGCCGGGGTAATTTTAGATTTACCTATTAATGAAAGTGGAGCTATTGGAGCAGGTTTTGGTTGGTATACTTTATCTGCTATGATTTTAGCAAGCGAATCTACCAAATTAAGTGCTCTTGCTTTTATTACAAATGTCGTTAGAGAGATTATTGCACTTGTTAGTATACCATTTATAGCAAAGTATATAGGTGATATTGAAAGTATAGCACCAGCAGGAGCTACTGCTATGGATACTTCATTGCCGGTAATATCAAAATCTACAAATGCTAAAACTTCAATAATATCTTTTATAACAGGGGTTATTTTATCAACTGCAGTACCTATTTTAGTTCCATTTATTTTAAATGTACTAGATTAACTGTAATATTTAAAAGGTTAATAATATATGCTTATA